>NZ_DBMDDV010000038.1:0-19454 GCF_057431175.1 Gemmiger sp.
AGTTGGTTCCTTTACAACCATGAAATTGCACGTTTTGGCGTGCAGACTTGTGAAACGGTCAATAAAGAGTAGTAAAAGTAAGATTGCTATATAGACTCTGACACGCTCAGCCTTTTTGAATCACGCAGGAAAATCTCACGGTGCAGCGCCGGGAGATTCGGTCTGCGCCCAAATATGCTGAATTTAAACGCAAGTCTGCACATCTGTGCATGGCCTGCGTTTTTTGTTTTGTAAAGGGACCGCGAACGGAGGTAAAAATGAACGGAGAAGCAAAGCGCATCCGGCTGGACCAGCGCCGCGCCCCTATCCATGAAGCGCTTGAAAACTTCCGCCGGATGCGCGTTGTGCCCTTTGATGTGCCGGGCCACAAGCGCGGCCGCGGCAACCCGGAGCTGACCGCCTTTTTGGGCCAGCAGTGCGTCGGCGTGGATGTCAACAGCATGAAGCCGCTGGACAATCTTTGCCACCCGGTTTCGGTCATCCGCGAAGCCGAGGAGTTGGCCGCCGATGCGTTCGGCGCGGCCCACGCGTTTCTGATGGTGGGCGGCACGACGAGTTCGGTACAGAGCATGGTGTTGACGGCCTGCAAGCGCGGGGATGAAATCATCCTGCCGCGCAACGTCCACCGCAGTGTGCTGAACGCACTGGTGCTCTGCGGCGCGGTGCCGGTCTACGTCAACCCGGAGGTCGACAACCGCCTGGGCATCAGCCTGGGCATGAAGAGGGAGCAGGTGGCCAAAGCCATTGCCGAGCACCCTAACGCTGTGGCCGTGCTGGTGAACAACCCCACCTACTACGGCATTTGCAGCGATTTACGCGCCATTGTGCGGATGGCCCACGATGCCGGGATGCTCTGCCTGGCGGACGAAGCCCACGGCACGCACTTTTACTTTGGCGGCGGGCTGCCCGTCTCCGCCATGGCGGCGGGCGCGGATATGGCGTCGGTCTCGATGCACAAGAGCGGCGGCAGTCTGACCCAGTCAAGCCTGCTGCTGATTGGCCCCAACGTCCACGCGGGCTATGTGCGGCAGATCATCAACCTGACCCAGACGACCTCCGGCAGCTACCTGCTGATGTCGAGCCTTGATATTTCCCGCCGCAACTTGGCGCTGCGCGGGCGGCAGGTGTTCCACCAAGTCGCCGACATGGCCGAGTACGCCCGTGAGGAGATCAACGCTGTGGGCGGGTACTACGCCTTTGGCAAGGAGCTTTGCAACGGCAACTCCGTTTTTGATTTTGATACGACAAAACTCAGCGTGCACACGCTGGATATCGGCCTGGCGGGCATCGAGGTCTACGACATCCTGCGGGACGAGTACGACATTCAGATCGAATTCGGCGATATCGGCAACATCCTTGCCTATCTCTCCATCGGTGACCGCCCGCAGGAAGTCGAGCGTCTTGTCAGTGCGCTGGCTGAAATCAAGCGCCGCTACCACACCGACGGCGCGGGCCTTTTGAGCCAAGAATACATCGACCCCGAGGTCGCCGCCAGCCCGCAGGAAGCATTTTACGCCCCCAAAAAGAGCCTGCCCCTGCGCGAGACCGAGGGTATGGTCTGCAGCGAGTTCGTTATGTGCTACCCGCCCGGTATTCCGATTCTGGCACCGGGGGAGCGCATCACCGCCGAAATTTTGGATTATATCGAGTACGCCAAGGCCAAGGGCTGCAGCATGACCGGGCCGGAAGACCCCGACATTCTGCGCCTGAACGTGCTGGCCTGACAGAGAGGTTTTACAATGGAAATGTGGTTTTCGGAATTTCACACCCCCGATGTCAAGCACAGCATCCGGGTCAATCGCCAGCTTTACTCCAAGCAGAGTGATTATCAGCGCATCGATATTTTTGAGACGCCGGAGTTTGGCCGCGTGCTGACGCTGGACGGTAACGTCATGCTGACCGAGCGCGACGAGTTCATCTACGACGAGATGATCACCCATGTGCCGATGTCGGTGCACAAAAACGCCAAGGACATTCTTGTCATCGGCGCGGGTGACGGCGGCGTGGTGCGGGAGCTGACCCGCTATGACCGCGTCGAGAGCATCGACCTTGTCGAGATGGACCCCCAGGTCATCGAGGCCTGCCGTGCCTATCTGCCCGGCAACGCCTGCCGCATGGACGACCGCCGCGTACACATCTACTACGAGAACGCGCTGAAATTCATCCGCAAGTGCGAGGACGAGTACGACTTGATTATCGTGGATTCCTCCGATCCGTTTGGCCCATCGGAGGGGCTGTTCACCCGCGAATTTTACGGCAGCTGCTATAACGCTCTGCGGGCGGACGGCATCATGGTCAACCAGCAGGGCAGCCCATTCTATGCCGAGGATGCCACCGCCATGCAGCGCAGCCACCAGCGCATTGCCAGCACCTTTCCCATCAGCAAGGTGTATCAGGCGCACATCCCGACCTTTGCGGCGGGGTACTGGCTGTTCGGTTTTGCCAGCAAAAAATATCATCCCATCAATGATATGGACGCCGCCGCGTGGAACGCGCTGAACATGCGTACCCGCTATTACACCTCTCGGCTACACGTCGGGGCATTTTATCTGCCCGCCTTTCTGGAAGAAATGCTGCGGGAAGTGGAGGTGCGTTAATGCTGCATCGCAATGTAGAAAATTTCATCGGCTGCGACAGCAGCTACCGCACGGCCAGCATTGTTTTATACGGTGCGCCGTTTGACTCTACCACCAGCTACCGCCCCGGCGCACGCTTTGGCCCCGCGGCCATGCGGCACGAAAGTTATGGCCTGGAAACGTACAGCCCCTATCAGGACAAGAATCTGACTGACGGCAATGTGTTTGACAGCGGAGACTTGGAGCTGTGCTTCGGCTCGTCGGAGAGCGCACTCGTGGATATTGAATCCCGGGCGGCGGAGATTTTGCGCGACGGCAAGCTGCCGCTGCTGCTGGGCGGGGAACACCTTGTCACCTTGGGCGCGGTGCGTGCGGCAGTGCGCAAGTACCCGGATCTGCACATTGTGCATTTTGACGCCCACGCCGATCTGCGGGACGATTACCTCGGCGCACAGCTCAGCCACGCCTGCGTGCTACGCCGCTGCCACGATTTGATTGGCGACGGGCGCATCCACCAGTTCTGCATCCGCAGCGGCGATAGGGAAGAGTTTCAGTTTGCCGCACGGCACACCGATATGCACAAGTTCGACTTCACCGGTCTGGCCGAGTTGACCGACTGGCTGTGCCAGGCCGATGTGCCGGTCTATCTGACAATTGATTTGGACTGCCTTGACCCGTCGGCCTTCCCCGGCACAGGCACGCCCGAAGCGGGCGGCGTCAGCTTTTTGCAGCTTTTGCAGGCCATCCGCACCGTGACGAAGGCGAACATCGTTGGCGCGGACGTCAACGAACTGGCCCCCATGCTTGACCAGAGCGGTGTTTCCACCGCCACAGCCTGCAAGGTGTTAAGAGAGTTGCTGCTGGCGTTGGAAAAGTAAAAATCTATTATAAATTCAAACATAAAGGAGTTCCATCATGAGCAAAGTTCTTGTTATCGGCTGCGGCGGCGTGGCAAGCGTCGCCATCTCCAAGTGCTGCCAAGTCAGCGATGTTTTCACCGAACTGTGCATTGCCAGCCGCACGAAGTCCAAGTGCGACGCGCTGGCTGCCAAGCTGGCCCCCAAAACCAAAACCAAAATCACCACCGCCCAGGTCGATGCCGACGATGTGCAGCAGCTGTGTGACCTCATCAACAGCTATAAACCCGACCTCGTCATGAACATTGCCCTGCCGTATCAGGACCTCACCATCATGGACGCCTGCCTTGCCTGCGGCGTCAACTACATGGACACCGCCAACTACGAGCCGGAAAACACCGATGACCCGGAATGGCGCGCCATCTATGAGAAGCGCTGCAAGGAGGCCGGCTTCTCCGCCTACTTTGACTACAGCTGGCAGTGGGCCTACAAGAAAAAGTTTGAGGACGCCGGCCTGACCGCCCTGCTGGGCTGCGGCTTTGACCCGGGTGTGACCCAGGCCTACTGCGCCTACGCTGCCAAGCATGAATTCGATTCCATTGACACGATCGACATTCTGGACTGCAACGGCGGTGACCACGGCTACGCCTTTGCCACCAACTTCAACCCCGAGATCAACCTGCGCGAGGTCTCTGCCCCCGGCAGCTACATGGAGAACGGCAAGTGGGTCGAGATCCCACCCATGAGCATCAAGCGCGAGTACAACTTCGATCAGGTCGGCCAGAAGGATATGTATCTGCTGCATCACGAGGAAATTGAGTCCTTGGGTAAGAATCTGCCCGATGTCAAGCGCATCCGCTTCTTCATGACCTTCGGCCAGAGCTACCTTGACCATATGCGCTGCCTGGAGGACGTGGGTATGCTCTCCACCACGCCCATCAACTACAACGGTCAGGAGATCGTACCGATTCAGTTCCTGAAGGCACTGCTGCCCGACCCCGCCAGCCTCGGCCCCCGCACCAAGGGCAAGACGAACATCGGCTGCATCTTCACCGGCAAAAAGGACGGCAAGGACAAGACCTACTACATCTATAACATCTGCGACCATCAGGAGTGCTACCGCGAGGTCGGCAGCCAGGCTATCAGCTACACGACCGGTGTGCCTGCCATGTGTGGCGCCCTGATGATGCTGACCGGCGAGTGGGTCAAGCCGGGCGTCTACACGGTCGAGGAGTTCAACCCCGATCCATTCCTCGATGCACTGGACAAGTACGGCCTGCCCCGCAGCGAGAACCATGACCCGGTTCTGGTGGACTGATGGCACTGTATGATGCACGGCCGCCGTTTGCGGCCATCGGCGGCACAGTGCCGCCGGAATTTGCCGCTCTGCCCACGCCTTGCTACCTGCTGGACGAAGCCGCCCTGACCCGCAACGCGGAGATTCTGGGCAGTCTTTCCCGGCGCACCGGGTGCAGGGTACTGTTGGCGCAAAAGGCGTTCAGCAACTACGATTTGTATCCGCTGTTGGCACCGCACCTGGCGGGCACCGAGGCCAGCGGCCTGTTTGAGGCGCGGCTGGGTGCGGAGGAAATGCCCGATAGGGAAGTGCATGTTTTCTGTGCAGCCTACCGCGCGGACGAGATGAACGAGCTGCTGCGGTACGCCGACCATATCGTGTTCAACTCACCGGCACAGCTGGCAAAGTTCGGCCCTGCGGCCAAGGCGGCAGGGAAGAGCGTGGGGCTGCGCATCAACCCCGAGTGCTCGACCCAGGACGGCCACGCGATTTACGACCCCTGCGCCCCCGGCAGCCGCCTGGGCACGACCCGCGCCCAGTGGGATGCCGCGGTGGCGGCGAACCCAGCGCTGCCGCAGCTGTTGGATGGTCTGCATTTCCACACCTTATGTGAGCAGGACGCTGACGCGCTGGCCGTGACGCTGGACGCAGTAGCGGAGAAATTCGGCGATTTGCTGCCCAAAATAAAGTGGCTGAACTTTGGCGGCGGGCATCACATCACCCGCCCCGGCTACGACATGGCCACACTGGAACGCTGCATCCGTCGCGCCCAGCACGATTGGGGCGTGACGGTCTATCTCGAACCCGGCGAAGCCTGCGCCCTGAACGCGGGGTATCTCTTGACCCGTGTGCTGGATGTGGTGCAAAACGGCGATACGACGATTGCGATTTTGGACGCCAGCGCCGCCTGCCATATGCCGGACGTCATCGAGATGCCCTACCGCCCGCCGTTGCTGGGGGCGGGCGAACCCGGCGAGAAGCCCTGTACCGTGCGCTTGGCCGGGCCGACCTGCCTAGCCGGGGACGTCATCGGTGATTACGGCTTTGACGCCGTACCCGAAGTGGGAGATTTGCTGGTATTCGGTGATATGGCGATTTATACGACCTGCAAGAACAACACCTTCAACGGTATGCCGTTGCCCGGCATCTATGCCCGCAAGCCTGACGGCACAGTGCGGGAAATCGTGATGTTTGGATATAGAGATTTCAAATATCGGCTGGGGCAGAAAGAGAAAAAATAGAAGAAACGCGAAAGGCTTTGCCCGATTCTGTTGGGCAAAGCCTTTCGACTTTTCGGCATTGCGTACAAAATTCATAAGAATCTTTTGTGTTTTGCGCTAAATTCCGAAGGCCATTGGCGCGGTACAAATAGGTGTGTTACTGTATCCTCAATCGGCATTGGCCGAATGGAGGGAATGAAATATGCTTACCGCACGAATTGAAAAGATACGACAAAACTATGTGATTGCAAAGCCGCAGATTTCCTGTGAACGTGCCGCGCTCTGGACGGAATCCTACAAAAAGAGTGAGGGAAAGCCCGCCTGCATCCGCAGCGCACAGGCGTTTTATGACTGCTGCGCCGGGCTGAGGGGGCATATTTTTGAGGGGGAACTCATCGTCGGGGCCATCGGCGAATACCGCAAGTGCGGTATCCTGACGCCAGAATTTTCGTGGCAATGGGTCGACCGCGAGATGGACCACTTTGCCACCCGCCCGCAGGACCCTTATAGCATGACGAACGACCAGCGCCGTTTTGTGCGGGAAAAAATCTTCCCTTACTGGAAAGGCAAGTCGCTGGAAGAAGCATTCCTTGCGCGGCTGCCTGCTGAACCCCGGCCGGTTTGATCAGTACATGGATCCCTATCCTATAAGTAACGAACAACTGCCCGCGCGTAAAACACAGATGTACGCGCCACAATTAACAATCTTCTGCCAGATGCAGAGAAAACTTTGCAATCTTCGGCCAAAAAGCCCTATACACAATGATTTTGAAGGAACTACCAAAATAAACTTGCGTTTTTTGGGCAGTCTGCTATAATAACAGCATCATCACAGAACACGAACGGGACAAAGGGGTCGCGGACTTGCAAAAGCCGCGACCCTTTTCGTATTCGCACAAAGGCGTGCAGCACCGGATTTGCGGTGCCGTGCGCCTTTTGTTTTGGGTGAAAGAGGGACTATTGTAAAATGGCAAACATCCAGAAAGAGGGGGCACACCATGAAAAAGCGTAATCGAGTTCTTGCACTTACCGTTGCAGCCGCTATGTCCGCGAGCCTACTGGCAGGCTGCGGGTCCAGTGCCCAGCAGGGAGGGGCCGCATCCAGTGAGACAACCACCAGCACTGCCGCTGCGGCATCCGACGGCGGCGAGGATAATATCATTCGCGTTGGTGTTGTCTGCTCGATGACCGGCGGCTCCGCCATCTACGGTGAGGGCGCTCAGAATGCCATTGATATGGCTGTCGAGGAAATCAACGCCGGGGACTCCGGCTACAAGATCGAAATCGTCAACGGCGGCAAGGTCGCAGACGATGCCAAGGACGCCAAGCAGGCCATGAACGCCTACAACAAGGTCATGGCGGATTCGCCGGAGGCCATCGTCGGAAGCTTCTTCTCTTCGGTCACACTGCCCATGGCAGAGCAGGCCTCCAAGGACGGTATGCTGCTGCTGGCGACCGGTGCAACCAATGCCGATGTCACCCTGAAGGGCGCTACGATCTTCCGCAACTGCTTCATTGATCCGTATCAGGGCAAGATGGCAGCGCTGTTCGCCAAGGACAAGGGCTTTACCAAGGCCGCGGTCATCTACGCCAAGGATGATGACTACTCCAACGGTCTGAAGGATGCCTTTATTGAAAACTGCGAGGCCAACGGTATCGAGGTTGCCTACACCGGTGAGTGCATGACCACCGACACCGATTATTCCTCGCAGGCAGCGCAGGCCGTGGCCAGCGGTGCAGAGCTTTTGTATTATCCCTGCTTCCTCGACACCGTTCCGCTGCTGGTTGGTGCAGCCCGCAATGCAGGCTTTACCGGTGCTATCATGGGTGGTGACGGCTGGGATGGCTCCGACACGACCGGCCTTTCCGCACAGTTTGAGGATTGCTACTTTACGAACCACTACTCCAGCGAAGATACAGCCCCGGCTGTCCAGAACTTCGTGCAGAAGTACACGGAAAAGTACGGCACCGAAAGCCTAAACGCCTGTGCCGCCCTGTATTATGACGCTATGTACATGCTGGTGCAGGCCGCCGAGAATGCAGGCGGCACTGATACGGCCAGCCTTGTCAAGGGCATGACCGGCATGAGCTTCACCGGTGTCGGTGGCGACATCATGCTGGACGAGAACGGCGACGCTATCAAGAGCATTGCCATCAACACCTATGTGGACGGCGCAGTCAAGTGGACGGAAACGCTCGGCTCTGACGGCAAGGTCGTTTCCAAGGCTGAATAAAAATTAAAGTCCAAAGACGGATGGGAGATGTACACGGTGGTGCTGCAATCCGCAAGGAACGCCTGCCGTGTACATTTCTTTTTTGAAACACCGTAGGAAAGGGGAATGGACCACAAATGAGCTTCTCATTGTTTTTCCAAAGCCTGATCAATGGATTGAACCAGGGCGCGATTTACGCACTGATTGCCCTTGGTTACACAATGGTCTATGGCATCATCCGTATGATCAACTTCGCGCATGGTGATTTTATCATGATTGGCGCATACACGCTGTTCTACACGATCCCGCTGATGGTCAACGCAGGTATGCCGGCCTGGCTGGCGGTCATTGTCGCCATCGCTGTCTGCGCGGTCGTGGGCGTGCTGGTGGAAACGTTCGCCTACCGCCCCGTGCGCAAGGCCGGGCCGATGTCGGCACTGATCACGGCGCTGGCAATGAGCATCTTCCTTGAGAACCTGGCCATGGTGCTATTCGGTGCCAAGCCGCACAATGTGCAGGCTATCTTCAGCCTGCCGACCGTCACCGTGGGCGGTGTGGCGCTGCCGCTGAATGTGCTGCTGACCATTGCTATCGGGCTGGGCATGATGATTGCTTTGCAGCTCTTTGTCAAGAAAACGAAACTCGGCAAGGCAATGCGTGCTGTGCCGCAGGACAAGGATGCGTCCACTTTGGTGGGCATCAATGTCAACAAAATCATCACGACGACCTTTGCCATCGGCTCCGGGCTGGCTGCCGTGGCCGCGCTGATGTACTGTGCAACCTACCCCCGTGTTACGAATGACATGGGCTCGATGATGGGCATGAAGGCGTTTATCGCTGCTGTGCTCGGCGGCATCGGCATCATCCCCGGTGCGATGCTGGGCGGTATTTTGATTGGTCTTATCGAAATCTTCGTCAAGCTGTTTGCCCCCGGCTGGTATGAGGCCGTGACCTACGGCACCCTGATCGTGATTCTGCTGGTCAAGCCTTCCGGTATTCTGGGCAAGAATGTCGGCGAAAAAGTATAAGGGAGCGTGAACAAGATGACGAAACGACGGCTGGCCTCCTATGGGCTGAATCTGGTCGGTGTCACGCTGCTGTATGCGGCCATTACGCTGACCTTTACCTTCAATGCTTTTGGCAAAAGCACGACCTACATCCAGGGCATTTGTACCACCGCCTGCTATACCATTATCATGGTCACATCGCTGAACCTGGTCGTTGGCTTTATGGGTGAGTTTTCCATGGGCCACGCGGGCTTTGTCTCGGTGGGCGCATATGTCTCTGCCATCGTCTCCGGCGCACTGGCCGGGCATGGGCTTTCTGATTTAGGGCTGCTGCTTGTCGCCATTCTGGCGGGCGGCCTGGCTGCGGGGCTTATGGGCGTTGCGGTCGGCATCCCGGCGCTGCGGCTGCGTGGCGACTATCTGGCTATTGTCACCATGGCCTTTGCCGAAATCATCCGTGTGTGTTTCTGCAACTTTTCCATCACCGGGGGCGGCAAGACGATGAGCGGTATCCTCAAACTTTCGACGTTTGACCGCGCGTTCTGGATCATGGTCGTCTGCGTGACCATCATGTTCCTGTTTGTGCGCAGCCGCTTTGGGCGTACGGTACAGGCTATCCGCGAGGATTACATCGCAGCGTCGGCCTCCGGCATCAACGTGACCTATTACAAGGTGCTGACCTTCGCGGTCTCCGCGTTCTTTGCAGGCATTGGCGGCGGCGTTTACGCCCACTATATGACCGCCATGATTCCCACCAACTTCAACTTCAACTATTCGGCCGAGCTGCTTTCCGAGGTCATCATCGGCGGCACCGGATCGCTGACCGGCTCCATCATCGGCGCGGCGTCCCTGTCCAGTCTGCCGGAGTTGATGCGCGATTTCTCCACCTACCGTATGCTGGCCTACTCGGTCGTGCTGGTGCTCGTCATGCTGTTCCGGCCGGGCGGCATCTTCGGCTGGTGGGAGTTCAGCCTGAACCGCCTGCTGGGCCGCTTGGCCCATCCCAAGGCGAAAGCCAAGAAAGGAGCGTGAGCGATATGGCGGCACCCGTATTGAAAGCCCAACATCTGGGCATCCAGTTCGGCGGCCTGAAAGCCGTGGATGACTTCAACATGGAGATCGGCGAGTCCGAACTGGTCGGCCTCATCGGCCCCAACGGCGCAGGCAAGACAACGGTCTTTAACCTGATTACCGGCGTTTACAAGCCGACCGAGGGCTCGTTCTATCTCTGCGGTGAGCGGATGAACGGAAAAAAGACGCATCAAATCGTCCACGCGGGCATTGCCCGGACGTTCCAGAACATCCGCCTGTTCAAAAAAATGTCGGTCATAGAGAACGTCAAGACCGCTATGCAGGCCCACACGACCTACGGTATGGCGGATGCCATCTTCCGCACCAAGAAATACTGGCAGCAGGAGGCAGAAATCACCGCCCGCGCCAAAGAGCTGCTAGAAGTTGTTCACCTTTCCGGCAAGGAGGACTTGGAGGCCGACAACCTGCCCTACGGTGAGCAGCGCCGCCTGGAAATTGCCCGTGCACTGGCCACCGACATGAAACTGCTGCTCCTTGACGAACCGGCGGCGGGTATGAACCCCACCGAGACCGAGGAACTGCTGGAAATCATCAACTATATCCGCAATGAATTTAAAGTATCCGTCCTGCTCATCGAGCACGATATGAGCCTTGTCATGAAGATCTGCGAGCGCATCCAGGTGTTGGATTTCGGCACGACGATCGCCTCCGGTACGCCGGAGCAGATTGCCAACGACCCGCACGTCATCGAGGCGTATCTGGGCAAGGACGAAGCGAAGGAGGCCGCCGATGCTTGAGATCAAGGACCTGCACGTCAACTACGGCGCAGTTCATGCGCTGAACGGGGTGTCCATGACGGTGAAGGACGGCGAGATCGTTTCCCTGATTGGCGCGAACGGCGCGGGCAAAACCACGACCCTGCGCACGATTACCGGGCTGGAAAAAGCGGCTGGCGGCTCCATCACCTTTGATGGGCACGACCTGCGCAAAACCGAGCCCAGCAAAATTATTACGTTGAAATTGGCGCATGTGCCGGAAGGGCGGCACATTTTTCCCCAGATGACGGTGGAAGAAAATCTTGAGATGGGGGCGTTCACCGACCCAACCGACATGGCGAAAACGATGGCCGACGTCTACGAGCGGTTCCCCCGCTTAAAAGAGCGCAAACGCCAGCTGGCGGGTACGCTCTCCGGCGGCGAGCAGCAGATGCTGGCCGTTGGCCGCGCCCTGATGGGCAAACCCAAGATGATTTTGATGGATGAGCCGTCGATGGGCCTGTCTCCGTTGCTGGTCAAGGAGATTTTTGCCATTATCCGGGAAGTCAACAAGCAGGGCATTACGATTTTGCTGGTGGAACAGAATGCGAAAATGGCGCTGGCAATCTCCGACCGCGCCTATGTGCTGGAAACCGGCACGATTACAATTGAGGGCGACGCCAAGGAATTGCTGAACGACGCCCGCGTGAAGAAAGCCTATCTGGGGCAGTAAGGGGGCCACTATGTATCCGAACTATCCCTACTTCGCCGTGGCCATCACCCGCACCTGCGGGTCGGGCGGCGGCAGTTACATCGGCAAAAAGCTGGCACAGGATTTTGACATCGACCTGTACGACCGGAAACTGTTGCGCCTGGCAGCCGAGGACAGCGGCATCAACGAGAAAATTTTTGCCGCCGCGGATGAGAATACCAAGAAAACGCTGCTCTACCGCGTATCGCAGCATGTCTACGACGGCAGCTTCATCCCGCCGGAGAGCGGCAACTTCATCAGCGACCAGAACCTCTTCAACTATCAGGCCAAGGTCCTGCGGGAATTGCTGGACGAGGAAAGCTATGTCTGCGTAGGCCGCGCGGCGGACTTTGTGCTGAAAGATAAACCCAATGTGCTGACTGTCTACATCGATGCCCCTTATGAGGATCGCATCGAGCGGGAGATGAAGCGCCAGGGCATCGGCCGCAGCCAGGCGATGCACTACATTGATAAGCTGGACCACTACCGGGAGAGCTATTATAAGTACCACACCGGCCGCCAGTGGAAGAGGGTCGAAAACTATGACCTCTGCCTGGACAGCGCCGCCATTGGCTTGGACAACTGTGTCGAGGTCATCAAGAGGGTCATCGAATTAAAATTCGGGGTAAAGGGCCCGCGATAGACAACAAAATCAGGGAGGAAAGAACGATGGAAGCACTTGCATACTATGACGGTAAAATCGGCACGCCGGAAGAATTGACGGTTCCTTTCAATGACCGGGTACACTTCTTCGGCGACGGCGTGTATGACGCGACAGTCGGTGCCAACGGCAAGGTGTATCTGATGCAGGACCACCTCGACCGCTTTTACACCAGCGCCAAGGCATTGGATATCAACATCCCGATGCCGAAAGAGGAACTGGGCAAGCTGCTGACCGACTTGCTTGCTAAAGTGGACGGAACAACGCACTTTGTCTACTGGCAGGTTACGCGCGGTGTCGAGACCCGCAACCATATCTACGCCGAAAATCTCCCCGGCAAGCTGTGGGTATCCATCCGCCAGAACCACCTGAACGACCCCGACGTGCCCATCAAGCTCAACACCGAGGAAGATACGCGTTTCTATCACTGCAACATCAAAACATTGAACCTGCTGCCCAGCGTTGTGGCGGCGCAGCACGCCAAGCGTATCGGCGTGCAGGAGACTGTGTTCCACCGCGGCGATATCGTGACTGAGTGTGCCCACTCCAACGTGTCCATCCTCAAGGATGGCGTATTTTATTCGCACCCCAACGATGAATTTATCCTGCGCGGCATCGCCAAGACCCACATGATCCAGGCCTGCTACCGCCTTGGCATCACGGTCATGGAAAAGTGCTTCACGCTGGACGATCTGATGAACGCCGACGAGATCATCGTGACATCGTCCTCCAACTTCTGCCTGCATGCCTGTGAGGTGGATGGAAAGCTCGCGGGCGGCAAAGACCCGGCCACTCTCAAGGCCATCCAGGATGAGGTGCTGCGCGAATACTACGCCTACACCGGCAAAACGACCGTCGTGGACTGAACGGGGGGTGTGCAAGATGACCCGCGATGAACTGGAAAAACGCAACGTGGGCGAAAACCTTGATGCGCTGATGAATCTTGACCCGCGCGGCTACGGCGTCTGCCGCATTTTATACGCGGGCAGCCGCGCCTTTACCGGCGAGCCGCTGACGATGCACGCCGCGCAGGTGCTGTGTGATTCGATCAAAGAGAACGATCTTGTGTACATTTTGGTCGGCTTTGTGCTGCTGCCCCACAAGGTGCCGGAGATGGACGGCACGGTCAGCGCTATGCTGTTGGCGCGGGCGCTGGTGATGGCGTTCAATGCCAAGCCGGTCATCGTCTGCCCGGCTGACAGTGTGCAGGCCATCGAAAAGTGTGCCGCCGTCGTGGGGCTGCATATCTACGAGGATTTAGACACTGTGCAGGCCTTGCCGTTGAGCATGGGCGTCGTCGCCTTTACGAAGGACAAGGCCGCCGCCCCGGCGCAGGCCGAAGCGCTGGCCGCCCGCAAGCCTGCCGCCGTCATCTCAGTGGAGGCCAGCGGCGCGAACGCGCTGGGCGTTTACCACAACGCCGTCGGCAAGGATGTGACCGCCCTGCAGGCCCGCAGCGATGTTTTGTGGGATATCCTGCGTGCCAACGGCGTGCCGAACATCGCCATCGGCGATCTGGGCAACGAAATCGGCATGGGCACGATTGCCGAGCATATCAAAAAGTACGTGCCATTCACAGCGGAGGGCGAGTGCCAATGCGGCTGCGGCGGTGGCATTTTGAGCGCCACCAAGGCCGACAACATCATCACAGCGACCTGCTCCGACTGGGGCTGTTACGGCCTGATGGCGGCGCTGGCATATCTCAAGAAAGATATGGAGATTCTCCACCATGAGGAGATGGAATCCGAGGTCATGCGGGTGGCGGCACGCAATGGGTTTATCGATATGACCGGCTCACTGCTGCCAGGCATCGATGGCTTCAGCACCCGGATGAATGTGGGCATCGTCAGCCTGATGCGCCAGTGTACGGCCTACGCGGTGCGGTACTCCCACAAATCGGATCACTGGTTCGGCCCGGTGCTGGCAAAGCATTTCTTTGACTGACTATATAATATGGAAGGAGGCGACGGCCATGCTGTCGTTTCAGCTGCATCCGGTGGGGGACTGCGCCCTGCTGGCAGCGTTTGCACAGCGCATTGCGCCAGACATCGGCGCGGCGGTGGCGGCACTGAACAGCCGTGTGCTGGCCGCAAAGCTCCCCGGCGTGGTGGAAACAGTACCCGCCTTTGCCTCGCTGCTCATCACGTATGACCCACTTGTAACGGAATACGATACCATAGCCGACGCCGTGCAAAAGCTGGCTGACGCCGACGGCGCGGACGCTGCGGCAGGGGAGGGGAGGCTCGTTACAATTCCTGTCTGCTATGGCGGCGATTTCGGCCCAGACCTGCCCTTTGTGGCGCAGCACGCTGGGTTGACCGAGGAAGAAGTCATTGCCCTGCACGCCGGGCGGGAATATCAGATCTATATGCTGGGCTTTCTACCGGGGTTTCCGTATCTCGGCGGTCTGGATGAACGGCTGTTCACCCCGCGGCTGGGAACGCCCCGCACGGCCATCCCGGCCGGGGCGGTGGGAATCGGCGGCGAACAGACCGGTATTTATCCCATTGCCAGCCCGGGCGGCTGGCAGCTGATTGGCCGCACGCCGCTCAAACTGTTTGACCCAGCCTCAGGTACGCTGCCTTACGCGGCGGGGGACAGGATACGCTTTACCCCCATCACGGCAGCAGAATTTGCGGCCTTGGCGGCCAAGGAGGGCACAGTATGAGCATCACAGTACTGGAACCCGTCCCCCTGACCACTGTGCAGGACGCGGGCCGGGTGGGGTATGCAGCGCAAGGCTACCGCAGCTGCGGCGCGGCAGACAGCTACGCCTACCGCCTTGCCAACGCGCTGGTCGGCAATGACCCGGGCGCGGCGGTGCTGGAATCCACCCTGCGCGGCCCGGCACTGCGATTTGAGGCGGACACCGTTTTTTCGCTGACCGGGGCGGAAAGCCCTGCCGCGCTGGACGGCGTACCCGTGCCCTATTACGCGCCGCTGCTGGCGAAGGCAGGCAGTACACTGAAAATCGGCGTGGCTGCGTCTGATTTGCGCAGCTACTTGGCTGTGGGCGGCGGCATTGCCACCCCGCCCGTGCTGGGTAGTCGCGCCACCGATGTGAAATGCGGCATCGGCGGCTTGAAAGGCCGCAAGCTGGCAAAAGGCGACACGCTCCCCACCGGGGTATGCGATACCGCCGCGCTCTGGCGGATCATTACGGCCAAACATCTGGACCGCCCGCTGCGGGACAAGGCCGTGTGCCGGGGCACCCATTCTGTGCGCGTGCAGGGGGCACAGACTTTGCCGCTGCTGCGCACCGTACCCGGCCCGCAGGATGCCGCGTTCACCGCGCAAGGGTTACATGATTTTACCCACGGCATCTACACATTGACACCCAACTGTGACCGCATGGCCTGCAAGCTGGCGGGCCCGCCGCTGGCAATGCACCATGGCGCGGACATCCTCTCCGATAGCATTGTGCCCGGTTCGGTGCAGGTCTCCGCCGACGGTCAGCCCATCGTGATGCTGGCCGACCACCAGACCACCGGCGGCTACGCCAAAATTGCAACGGTCATCTCCGCTGACCTGCCCGCGCTGGCGCAGCTGCGCCCAGGTCAGCGAGTATGCTTCACCTTTGTGACCCCTGCCCAGGCCGTACAGGCCGCCCGGCAGCAGACCGCCCTGTGGCAGCAGGTACGAAATCGTTTGTAAAAGGAGGTGTGTTGTATGAAATACTCCGCATTTCCCCCGGCTGAGGTCCGTGCGCTGATCCGGGCGGGTAAGCTGGATGCCCCCACTACCGGCTATTGCGACGGCTATGCCCAAGGTAACCTGGTTGTGCTGCCCAAAGCGCTGGCATGGGACTTTCTGCTATTCTGCCAGCGCAACCCCAAGGCCTGCCCCCTGCTGGAAGTGGCAGATGCCGGGGAGCGCAGCTTCTCCCAATTTGCGCCGGGCAGCGATATCGCGCAGGACATCCCGCGCTACCGCATTTACCAAAATGGCGAACTAATCGAAGAAACTACCGATGTGACGCGGTATTTTGAAGAGCGGGACGATTTGGTCAGCTTCCTTATCGGGTGCAGCTTCTCGTTTGAGTCGGCCCTGCTGGACGCCGACATCCCGGTGCGCCAGATCGAGGAGGGCGTCAACGTGCCGATGTACAACACCAACATTCCCTGCGCGCCTGCGGGGGTGTTCAGCGGCAACATGGTCGTCAGTATGCGGCCCATCCCGTATGCGCAGGTGCCCGCGGCGGTAGCCATCACGGCAGGCATGCCCCGCGTACACGGAGCACCGGTGCAGATTGGTACACCGGAGGCTATCGGCATTACTGACCTAGCCCACCCCGACTACGGCGACGCCGTGACGATACGCCCGGGCGAAACGCCTGTATTCTGGCCCTGTGGGGTCACGCCGCAGGCCGTGGTCATGCACTCAAAACCCGAGTTTTGCATCACCCACGCGCCGGGACATATGTTTGTGACCGATGTGAAAAACACGGCGCTGAAATTTTAAGAGGGGGCTTTGTAATGCCAACCATTGATTTGAACTGCGATTTGGGCGAGAGTTTCGGCGCGTACACCATCGGGATGGACGATGAAATTCTACCCTACGTGACCAGCGCGAATATTGCCTGCGGGTTTCACGCGGGCGACCCGTCCGTGATGAAAAAGAGCGTATTGTTGTGCAAAAAATACGGCGTGCAGGTGGGCGCACACCCCGGCCTGCCCGACTTGCAGGGCTTTGGCCGCCGCAAAATGGCAATCAGTCCCGCTGAAGCTGAGGCCGACGTAGTGTATCAAATTGGCGCACTGAAAGCCTTCTGCGATGCGGCGGGTGTGCCGCTGCACCACGTCAAGCCCCACGGCGCACTCTACAACATGGCTGCCAAAGACCCGGCGCTGGCGGCGGCCATCTGCCGCGCCGTGCAGGCTGCGGCCCCCGGTGCGGTGTTGCTGGCCCTGTCCGGCAGCGAAATGATCAAGGCCGCCCACACCATCGGCCTACCGGTCGCCAGCGAGGTATTTGCCGACCGCGGCTACCAGCCGGACGGAACCTTAGTGCCCCGCGGTACGCCTGGTGCGATGGTTGAGGACGAGGACACTGCCATAGTGCGGGTCTTGCAGATGGCAAAGCAGGGCACTGTACAGGCCAACGATGGCAGCACGGTAACTTTGCAGGCCGATTCCGTCTGCATCCACGGCGACGGGCCGAAAGCTCTTGCCTTCGTACAGAAAATCTCCACCGCCCTGCCCGCTGCAGGAGTGGAAGTCAGAACGTTTACCGCGACCACCAGTGGGGCAACGTAGCCCGCAACAAAATGTGGCATCACTAGCTGTGGGGGCGACCGGACTTTTGCGATTACGCGCTGCTGGTCTTTGCCATCAAGAGCTTACAAGAAAATAAGAGCAGGGCGGAGTAGGGAAATGCTCCGCCCTGCTTTTATGCGTTGTCTGTTGGATGCCACTCATCCCGGATGCCGATATCGGCACAGAGGATCTCGCCGCAGAAGGACGCGGAGCTGGGGGCTATGTGCAGGGGCTTGTAACTGTCAAATGTCACGGTCAGGTCCGCGTGGACGGCACCTTCGGCCACCTCGCCTGTGTCGGTGTTGACGCCGCTGGGCAGGTCAACTGCCAGCACAAATGCGCCGTTTTCCCGCTGGCGGTTTATCAGTGCGCAGGCGGCCAGCCCGGCCGGGCGCAGACTGCCGTGGAACCCGGTACCGTACAGGGCGTCTACCACGGCGTCAAAGGGCTGTGCCGTCAAGGCCGCAGCGTCACGGTATCACGCTCGATGAGGATGAGATCGCCTACATCGCGCTGCATCTGGGCGGTGCGCTGGAAACGCAGAAGGAACTGGCAAACCGTGTGCCTGCCGTGCTGTACTGCCCCAGCTACTACAATAATGGACAGCAGCCCGGCAGGATCGCATCGGTGCAGCCATCACGGGCGAGCACTGGCTGGATTTTACCGCAACGGGTAAGGATAAGGGGCTGCATTTGCTGTGCGCGCATTTCGGTATCCCGCAGGAAAATACATACGCCTTCTGTGACAGCTACAACGATGCCCCCATGCTCCGTGCGGCGGCGCACCCCTACCTGATGAACATTGCGCCTGCCGATTTAAAGGCAGAGTTTGCCACGCAGATCGATAACGTGGCAGGTGTGCTGAAAACACTTGGACACTGAATAACGGCTTTTACGGCTTTTCTTTACAAGCGCGGCGAATCCTTCTATAATGGCGCTATACACTATGAATAGCGAGGAATTTCCATGAAGATGAAAGAAGATGAGAACCGGCGGCTCAACCAGGCGCTTGAGGATGCCGTGCAGGGCCTGCAGAAGGCCCCCACGCAGGAGCAACTTGCCCATACCCTGACCGTTGTGCGCCGCGTCATGCAGGCAGGCGGGCAGTGGATCGCCGCCGTGGAGACAACGCCCGGCGCGTCCGCAGCGCTGCGCCCCAAAATCGTGCAGACCGCCGACGGCGGGCGCTGGTGGTATGCCTTCACCTCGTTTGACGAGCAGATGAGAAGCCCCGATGCCGTGAAATCTACATTCTGGGCTGACATAAACAGTCTGTTTGACGCCGCGCTGGCTGCGGAGGAGATTCAGGGCATCATCCTGAATCCGTGGCACTGTACACTGCAGCTGGATAAAACGCTGATCCGCATCATCAAGCCATAAAAGCAGGGGAGAGGGTAAGTTCGTTCTGTTGCGATTCCAGGAGTCGGTGCTGTTGGTTCCTATCTGCTGTGGGGGCTGACCAACAAGCCGGGGGTGACGGTCAGCGTTGTGGCCGAGGGCACCTGCGCTGTGCCGGGTGTACGATCAACGGCAAAACCTACTGCCCGCAGGAACTGACCCCCGCGTAAGCCCACGGCACAGACCCGCGGCGCCAGTTTTTTTGTAAGCTTTCTGGAAAAATGTTTTGCGCGGAGATTGACTTCGGAAAATTTGTCAAAAAATCTGAAAAAAGGTGTTGACATTTCCTTATGGGCGTGGTATAGTAACTAAGCTGTCTCGCGAGAGACGGCGCAGGACCTTGAAAATTGAACAAAACTGAAACTTGTGGAACCTTGAACGTGGGTTTGGAAACCCACGATAATCAATTCCAAATTTACAAGTAATTCATACA
>NZ_DBMDDV010000005.1:0-106557 GCF_057431175.1 Gemmiger sp.
GGTAGATGCCGGCTTCTCTTTTTATTATGGCCCGTTGGTCAAGCGGTTAAGACAGCGGCCTCTCACGCCGTTAACGTGGGTTCGATTCCCGCACGGGTCACCAAGACAGCATAATCCGAACTTAATTCTTTATGAGAATGGGTTCGGATTATGTTTTTGTATCAGTGATTTATATACGAAATAGCGCAAAAAATCCGGGCGGCAGTCGATGTGACTGCCGCCCGGATTGCATATAAAGGGCTAATTGGATTCTTTTGGCATATCCTTTTGAGATAGCTCGCGCTCGTAGTCCTGCTGGATATAGGGGAGAATAAACTTTGCAAATTGATTTATGTAGGCAGAATCAATCTGCGGGTCTTTGATGGTGGGGATGATCTGAGCGTCAATAGATGCATTATCAGAAGACTTTTGCGGCAAATAGAACTCCTTTTAGTCAACCATAAATAAGTCGAGAATATCATTACATTTCACGGAAGTGTAACCCCATAGAACGGAACTGAGAATGCTTAGAGCTTCTTCGCGGCGGCTGTAATAGGTGCGTATGGAAAGTGTGAAGCCTTTTCCATCGAGGGCGTACAGAATCTCATTAGCGTTTTCATAGCGCTGTGGAGAAAGATATGAATAATAGAGAATCCAATAGTAGAGCTCACCTTTCTTGTGCTTTTCCCGCATCAGATTAACGGATGAATCTATAACAGACAACATCTTTTTACTGCGTGATATGGATTGTGCGTACCCTTCAAGGTGCGGATTTGGGAGAGCTAAATCGTCAAAAGATGCCCTATTAGAAGCTCCATAGGCGGCGTGAAACTCGGCATGCAAATTTCGTTCTGCAACTTCTACATTCCATAGTGCATCCCGGTAGTTTTTCATAAGCGTCAGAGTATCGTGAAAATATTTAGAAACGTCTTTCTTTTGATTGTTCAATGCAAAAGCTCCTTCTTTTTATCAAAAATTAAAGTGTGGTTTTAGTGGATAAAATCTCTCTGGCAGTAGTTTTGGTTGTATCCGCATTGTTTTTCCTCATATCTTTGCCGGAAAAGAGGATGGGCGCACAGTATTCCAAAATACGACCATAAATACGCGAATGCTCGACATCGGGAGCGTTTTTCATCTGCTCTAACGACAGGTTGGTTGTGACGATCAGTGGCTTACAGCTGCGGTAGCGGCGGTCAACGACTTGGAACATCTGTTCCATAGCGTAAGAGGTGTTGCGTTCCACACCCAAATCGTCAAGAATCAGTAAATCGTAACGTCCGATGGAATCTATGTAGTCAATTCGCTCTTCGGGAAACATCCCCGTCAGGCGGGATAAGATGGTGGGAAAGTTTGTCATCATCACGGAAACATCCCTGTCCAGCAGTGCATTGGCAATGCACCCGGCAAAAAAGGATTTTCCTGTGCCAACATCCCCGAAAAGAAGTAAGCCAGTATTTGAAGTGTAGGCCTTATCCCAGCCATCAACGTAAGCACGGGCCTTTTCCATCAATGGATTTTGCCCATTGTCGTTGGCAAAGGTGTAATTGTATAGGTGACGGTCTTGCAGGCCTTGCTCACGCCTGCGCCGGATGCGCTCAATACGTTTTCTCTGTTCTTCAGTCTCTCTGCGGCGCTGTTCTGCAATCGCCAGACAGGGGCAAAGGCATCGAGGGGTGAAGTGCTCTGCAATACCGTGAATAGGAATTACAGCCTGTCTTTGCCCGCCGCAGGACTTGCAGTGAATCAGGCCATCGGCGGGGTCGATGTACTCATCTGCGGCTAGCACGATGTTTTGTGCAGCGCTGTTGAGCAGTACGTGAATCTCGGAAGAAAGCTCTTTCATACAGTTTCGCCCTCCTCCACGCTGTAATCACGGCTGTACGTCTGCTGATGGCTTTTCTTCTGATCAGCAGCGGCCCAACGACGAATCGTCGCAGCGTGATTTTGGTATTGACGTCCACTGGATGTCATGTACTCGGAGAGCCTGTCAATGTAATGCTTCCATGAGGTTGGTAGTTTATTTTGCAATTCAACTAATTCGCTGTCAGAAAGAAAGACGTTTTGATAGGCTCCGAATGCGGAGCGGATGGGCTGTCCCTCTTTCTCTCTCACTCTGACTTTATCTCTATCTCTTTCTTTATCTCTAATCTCTATCTCTGGTGGACAAATGTCCGCCCTTACGGTAAAAGATGGGAGCTGTTGTTGGAGACGAAGCCGCTCCATACGCTTGCGTTCTGCCTCGGTAGAAGATTGACCGATAAAGAGTTGAATATCGGTCATATAGTAGGTGCGATTTGCAAGAATCTCTATAAGCCCGAATTTAAGAAAAATCTTGATGGCACGTTCAACGGTGCCGACCTGATAGCGCGTGACAATGGCAAGAGTCTGGAATGTATGCGGCATGTTTTCACTGACCAACAGGAGACCATTATAGGGCAAAGAGATAAGGTAGAATTTGAGCAGCAAGAGAATGTATAAAGGACCGTCCTGCATTTGCTCTAAGAGCAGAATTTTAGAATCATTGAAGAAGGTCTCTTTCAGCTTCATGTAGTAGTATTTGTGGCTTTCGGACATGGACAAAATCCTTTCAGAGATTAAATGTTTCCTGAAATTCTCGGAAGTTGATAATCTGCAACTCGATGGAATCTCCGCAGAGTGGCCGCAGCGCGTCTGCCTGAAAATCGAAGCAGACGATAATGCCGCTGTATTTCAGAAAATTTATAGCAGAGATAAAACGAAATAGGCGTGGAATGTCCGGCAGATAGCTGAACAGAACCGGCGCGCCTGAGTCGGTGAGGGCATCGTGTTCAAAGTGACTGCCGGAAGATGGCGGCTGAAGCTCCTGTCGAAGTATGGCGTTTACTTGTTCGACGATTTCGGGGAGGCAAAGCATCTGCAAGAGCGCCTCCCCATAGGAATCGTTTGTCAAAAAGTAAAAATGTTCGTAGCCGTCATGCAGCAGGAAGTGGTCGCGTTTGTGAGTCTGGGAACGCTCTAGCAGGGTGCGAAGAGTGTCCACACTGTCTGAGAGTAAAAGACCACTTGTTTTTGGATTGAAAGAAACTTTTTTCCGATAAATTTGCTCCAACATGGCTTTGGCACGTTGCTCGACTTGCGGCTCAAAGACCGGCAGAAACTCCATGCTGTTGTACACGGCGAAAACGCGGCTGGACGTGAACAACGTGCCTGCCATACGAGAACCACGAATCTTGAGCGTTTCGAGTTCGGCTTCTTTCATCTCGCGGGAGTCATAAAAGCAGGGCTGTTCGATGCAGAACGGGCCTCTTGCGGATGGGGAGAAGATTGGCGGTTTTTCGTCACGATAAATCAGTGCGCCTGCATTCAGCATCGTCACATAGGTTTGCGCAATACGGTGCAGCCGGATACGGCGAGAGACCTCTGACTTGATGGCGTTCGTATCGCTGCATCCGGATAAATAAAATTCAAAGCGTGCGGGTTCTTGCTGCAATAACAGACGCTTGCCACGAACACCGAGCCGATAGCCTCGAAGATGCTGACGAGAAAAAATACGAAGGAGCTTGTCATGTGTCAAGGACGTGACGACTTTTTTGCGGTAACTTTCACTCGCGGTAAGGTGGGAAGAACAGGCGCAAGGAACCTCGCCGCAGATGGCCGTGAGCGACAACAGCTCATAATTGAGACTGTTGTGAGACGGTAAAGTTGGAGACTGTGAAGAAATAGGAATCACCTCGTTTTCCTACCGTAAGCACATTATCCTCGGTGCAACGCTTTCGTGAGGAACGCCCAAAAAGCGATTCTGACGCGGAAAAGTCACCAAAATGTGCAAGTAGAGATTTTTTGAAGAATTTTCAGACGAAATGGAGGTCAGCTTTTTACGGATTTTGCCGGATTTTTCATGTCCAGCCATGCAGAAAATTTCTCTTTTTGCATGACGGAAATGATGGTACAGGATGAATCTGCAAACCGTGTTGTCTGGAACTGATCGCACAGAGCGCCGGTGTCATCGGTCATGCAGTATAGCGTGATAATGTCAAGAACTTCTTTCGTTTCAAGATTGTCATAATCGCGTACGGCTTTAATGGGCAGGCAGCGGTCATAGACATGTTCGATGCAGACGGTGCATTCGCGGAAGTGGGGAAGATTTTGTTGTTCGGCATATTGCTTTAGTGCCGCATGAAGCGCTGGCTGCAAAAATTTGAAGCCCTCGGTGCGGGTCTTTTTAGGTAGCAGTGCGGGTAGCCTGACGGACAGAATACTGTCCGTTACATCAACGCATATGCCCTGCATCTCGGCAGCTTGCAGATAGTAGTCCTGCGGCATCCCGCCGCAAACGGTAAACAGAAAATTGCGAAGCTGGGCGGTGCTGCGCTCACTGAGTAAAGCGGTATTCTTGGCTACTTCAAAAAATCGAATAGGATCCGAACAGGAGAGTAGGCATTCCAATTCGTGCAGTTTCTTATCGATGTCGATAAGACAGCGCTGCTCCAAGCGGATATGAGTTAAAAGTGTATCTGAATTCAAAAGTACCTCCGTGATGACGTATAAGCAGGCGTATAATATGCGTATTAAGATAATTTTCCGACAGGAGAAAGTGATAATACGCAAACATTACGTTTGCTATACGCATTGAGCTTATACTACGTGTTTGTTTTAAAAATTCGGAAGGAAACAAGGATTAAAGGCCTAAAATCAGGTTGTGCGATTCGGAGTAAAAACACCGATGGAAGCACAACATTTGTGCGCATATTTACTTTACCATGTTTGCTGTGAAGAAAAAATACATAGGTTCTGCAAATTTTATGCGGATTTTGTGCGGCTGCCTTTTTCGCATGAGAGCTGGCGTACAAGAGACGATTTTTTAAAATATAAAGAAAAAAGCGCCGCTGGAAAAAATCCAAGCGGCGCAGAAAGCGCTAAAGCTGTTTTATGTGGCGAGGATAATAAGTGAACCGGGACGGTAAATACGAGGAATCACTTATTATTCTTCTCCTGTGGCTGCGGAGAGTCCGGATGCGTTTCAGGGCGGTGCGGCTGATAAATGCCCATGATAGAGTACGGCGGCCAACCATCGATTTCGTGGCGGATAGCAGTATCAAGGGCCTGCCGGCCAATTTTGTGAATAGCAGATTCTTTCTTTTCCATTGAAGAGGCCTCCTTTAAAATGATAGACTTCATATAGCAAAATTATTGCACGCCAAATCCATATGCGGAAAATGCCAGCAATAGCGCAACCGAAAAAGTAGAAAAAGCGATACATCCCGCCCAAATAGGATTTACAAAAAGGATGAGGGAAAACGCTATTAAAATAAAGGCAACACGCAAATAAATACGTGGCCGTAATGCGGACATTTCAGCAGAGGAAAGATGCAATTCGGGGTGGTTTACCGGACCGATTAAGGCAATAGAAAGTCCGGATATAATTGCAACAAATATAAACAAACTTGCATCTGGCATACAAATGGATAAGGAAAGAAACAGTATTTGAAGGATAACGGATGTAATCAGACATCCATGAGGTGTCTTTGCGTGATATCCCCCGGTACGAGCACGCAAAAAACGGAATGTAAAAGTATATAAGATGGATCCAATCCATCCGACGATGAGCGAACCGATAGGAATCAAGAGGCAAAGAGAAAGGACAGACATGAGAAACTTAATAACTACATAATGGCACCAATCTTTTTTATCTTCTGCTATGTAGTTGTGCGCTGCAAGAAAAATGGTAATCTTTTCTGCCAAATTTTCCATGTCCATCACCTCTTTGCAATTACACTACTATAACGAAGCAAGAATGTCCAAAAAAGTGGCGTAACTGCAATTTGGCGTGCATAACTGCAATTATTTGAGTGATCTAATTATTGAGTCAGTACGTTCTTCATACCATTCAGCACAAAACAAAAAGGAACTGTTTTTGTAGGACATTAGATGAAAGGCATCATATTTGTGCAGAGTTTCCATTACATTGCGAAGTCCAAAGCCATGAAGTTCTGGTTCTTGCTTCGTTGTTGCAATGTGGTCATTGACGATTGCTACAGGTAAACTGGAATTTTCGACAGAAAGAAAAATGGAAGTAGGAGAAGCATTAGCGTCACGAATTACTTTAACAGTAATCCAACGGTGATCAGTAGGCAGCTTTTCACAGGCTTCAATGGCGTTATCTAACAAATTCCCAATAATGATAGTCAAATCAACAGGAGAGGCTTTTATCTCGGACAGGTCATTCACTTCAAACCGTATATCAATGCCGGAATTTTTTGCTGCATATCCTTTTTGATTCAGAACAGCATCAACAGATGGATTATGGCTGTTAACCAACAAAATTCGCTCGGTCTGCTGTACCTGCAGCTGTTTAAGATATTCCGAGGCCGCAGAAATTTCTCCATGATCTAACATCGTAGACAAAGTAAAAAGATAACCACGGAATTCATGTGTCATTTTCCGTTGAGCAGCATAGGAATCGCTAAGGGCCTGCATGCCGGCAGCCTGTGCATCGGTACGCTGCCTTGCGACAGCAAGAGCTTCGCGAGTTTGTGCGGTACTTTCGATATTGTCGAATAGAAATAGAGCAACGACATCCACCACGCACATAACAAACAGACAGAATGTCCAAGAACTGTTTTCGGAAGATGAGGTCTGAAGAATGAGCAAAACAAACAGCGTGCATAAGGGGAAAAATGTTGCGAACGGAACCCAAACACGCGGCTTTCCAAGCTCCTTTAGCGGGGCGTGAAAGCGGTTAATGAGGGCAACTATTATGCCAAGAACACCTAAACGAATAAAGCAAAAAAGAATATACAGAGGAGCGTTGTTTAGATATTCTGCGCGTGTCATGTGAGTAATGCGTAGCAACAAGGTTTCCATCAAAGAACTAATGGAATATATAGCGGCATACGATGTGACGACAGTAAACAAACGACGATCCCAACGACCATAATAGAGCGTGACATTCATTCCGTACAGAATGACAATTTCCATAAGAAAAACAAAAGGACCATTTAATTGAATACTGCTGGGAAACACGTTTGTGGCGACTGTAGCAATAAGTGCCCATAAAAGCCAGTATCCCCAAAACAAGCGGGAGTTGTGGCGGCGCACGAAAAAGGCATTCATAAAGAACATGTATAACAACATCTGGATGCTGTTCAGTAAAGAACTTAGCAGATAAACCATTCTTATGTGCGACCTTTCCATTCCAAGTATTTTGACTTTATAGCTCTGTAATTATGAAGACTCAAGGGGAGCATTTCACCTGTTGTTAAGGTGGCACCAGACGTTTGGAGAGAAGAAAGATAGTTCATATTTACAAGATAACTGTTATGAATTCGTAAAAAACCTTCGTCACACAACTTGTCTTCCATACTCCGAAGTGGCATACGAACCTTCAAGGTTTTGGGCGGAGTATCGCTTATATGCAGAATCGCGGCACGTCCGTCTGTTTCTGCGTAAACAAGCTGATCCAGAAAAACGGAGGTACTTTCACCCTCACAAAAAACATTTATTGTACGATTTTTGCTTTGGCAGGCTGCCAGAGCCTTGCTAAAGTAATCTGGCAATTTCACTTTTAGTTGCAGCTTGGGCAGGAAGCGGAAGGCGTTTACCTCGTAGCCCTCAGCTGCGTATTCGCCATAATTTGTTACAAAAATCAGAATGAAGCTTTTGCTTATGCTTCGCATCTTACGGGCCAATGACAGACCGTTGATGTCACCCATATCGATGTCCAAGAAAATCAAGTCGGATGTTTCGATTACGGATTTATCTATTGTACGAGGATCATCGAGGGTCGTGATTTTCATGTAGCGGCGATCAAATTCAGGCAGCAAAGTAATCTGCTGTGAAAGAAAATCAGCAAATGTGCGGTCATCATCGCAAATCAGAATATGCAGCATATTTTCTCCTGCTTTTGTTAAAATTTCCTTGTCTAATCGTGTACCCAAAATAGCGCACCTCGCATTTCCTGTCAATATGTAAAAATCGAAATCGGACAAATCGACTGATTATAATGATAATATACGAATTATTGTCCGCAGTCAACCTGTACACTATATATGTATAGGAGGCTGATACAGTTGGTTATCGACTTTTCGGATAGACTTCGCGAGCTTCGCCTTGAAAAAGGCTACTCTCAGGCAACATTATCCCAAAAGATTACGAATCTGGGGCAGCCCCTGAGCGAAGCTGCCTTGGCAAAGTATGAGAGCGGGCGTACGATTCCAAACTTGCAGGTGGCGGCATATCTGGCGGATTATTTTGGAATCTCAATAGATTATTTGGCCTGTGGTGAAAAAGCATCGGTTCTTAGTACAGAAGGCTTAAAAGAAGAACAAATAAGACTTCTTGTGGAACTCATAGGTGCGTTGCAAAAGCAAAACCAAGCGCGTTATACGGCCACGAAGACACAGCCTACGCAGGAACAGCAGGAACTGGTCTTTCGATTAATTGAACAATTTTTAAAATAACTGTAAGAAGCGGGTGCGTTAGCATCCGCTTCTTGCAGTTATACCACTTTTTTTGCAGTTTTGCCGTTTAATTGGAAATCGAGAAAAAGGTATGGTAGAGTGTAAACAACAAAGGCAGTAATGCCTTTTGGATATTATAAAGTATCGGTGCACAGGTGCTTTACGATATTCGCAAATTGTAAATTTAAGGAGGTACATCAAATGACTATGTCTTTCAAGAAAAGTCGCCTTTTCAAGCTGTTTGCGGTGGTAGCACTGGTAGCTATCATGGCCATTGGCGCTGCGCTGCCGTCTTACGCATCAAGCACGGACACGACGTTCTACTTTACAACAGCAGGTGGATCAGGTGAAGCGTTTATTAATCCTGCTCGCGCGAAGGAAAACACAAGCTCGATTTACTGCTGGATTCAGAGCTCTACAAATTCGTCAGTAAAGACTGCAAGAGTGAACGCGCGTGGTGGCCGTAGTCAAACCCCTGACACTACATGGTCAATCTGCAATTCTTCTTTGAGTAACGGAAGAACAATGCAGGTAGGAACGAGTTACTTCATTTACAATAATGTGAAAGAAGCTGGCTACAAATATGCAACGCTGAGTTTCTCGTCTACTTGGTCTTCAACCTTCCACGGCTTGTGGAGCCCGGACAGCGTTTACCAGAGTGGCGTAGCACAGATCTGATACATTATACAATTAGCAGAAGCTATATTGCCGGGTGCGGTTGAAACCGCACCCGGCATAAATAGGTTGAAAGGACATGATTATGAAAAAATATCGCGGTAGTATTATTGCATTGACCGTGCTTCTTGCGGGGTGTTCGGCAGCAACACCCGGCGAATCGACAGTAAGCATTTCTGAGTCAAATTCGCTGGCGCCAGAAAGCATATCTTCGAGTGAAAGCGAAAATTTGAGTGTATCACAGAAAAATTCAGATGAGAATTGTTATACCATAGAAGAAATTTTAAATGGTGCAATGGACGATGCGACGGATCAAAATGGGGAAAAAATATATACTAAGGAAGGACTTCAAGCATATCGCGACAGTTTTCGCAATATAATGGATGATGGATACTTATTTGAGGGGGTAGGCACAACATTTGAGGATTCGGGCATTACGTTTACTCTGCAAGACGTCTGGTATGAAAAAACAACAGACAATATGCAAGAAAATTACTACGAATTGAGGTCGGACATAAAAGATCCGATTTACATTTATATGACTTTGCAGGCAGAAAATACAGATACAGCGGAACATATAGTCTACATCAATGATGGCATACTAATAGCATTTCCGAAAACAGAGATTGAACAGGGAGCTGAAATGACTTATCAGGATCATGTTACAGATCCGATTCCGAATAATCATGATTATGCAGTATGCCGGTTGGCTGCGGGGGAAAAAGAAACCTATACAATCGCCTTTGAGGCAGAGTCCGCATTTGCAACCTATAAGCCACTATATCTTAAGTGGCAGTGCTTTCCAAAAGAGGAATTTGGTGATGTACATGAAGTTGTGGTAAAGCTTCCTATGCTTGAAAGCAGGTGAGCCCTTTGAGAGAACTTCTGAAACTTGATTTTCAGCGGCAGTTTAATGGGATTATGTTTAAGATTGCGGTTGGAGTATGCGCGGTATTTGGTATCTGGGATTTGGTGCTGAATGTGCAGGCGCACAATGCGAATATGGAAGCCCTGCAGACACAAACGATTGCTTACAGCTATCCGTCTTCTGTTTATAACTCATGCATCTCAGCAGATGGACTTTATCTTCCTTCAATATTGCTGTTTTCGCTATTTCCGCTGATAGCCACACTGCCGGCAGGAATATCGATGGCTACGGATATTAAGAATGGATATATAAAAAATCTGAGAGTTCGGAAAGAACAGAAAAAAGTGATCTTGTCGAGGTACATCTCTATTTTTGTGGGAGCATTTCTGCTGGTAATGGCAGCTACCTTTGGACAAATGGTATTCAGCATGATGTTTCTTCCGACAATAGCCCCTGAAATTGCATCCTATACATTCCCGATGATGGCTGTGGGGCAGGTGGGGCATTCATTTTATGCAGTACACCCGTTTTGGTACTTGCTTTTGTATAATCTGTATGATGCAGTTTATTTGGCGGGAATAGCAACGCTGGCACTTCCATTTGGATGGTATACAGGAAACCCATTTATCGCGCTTATAGGCCCAACTGCGGTATTTTATTTTACCGGGTTCTTGTTTAATACCTTTAGTGCTTCCCAATGGGAGCCAAGCTGTATCTTGCCGCCGTACTCTGACGTTTATCTGTCTCTGCCGATTATGATAATTGAACTTTGCGGTCTGCTGGCGATTTCGGTTCTACTAGCAGTGACCTGCGCGGTGAAGAAACATGATGTATTTTAGAATGCTTCGACTGGAAGTTGCGACAAATCGAAAAAGATTATTACTTCTGTTTTCTATAAGTGTAGGAATTGCGTTTGTAATGTGCGTGTCGTTCTACTCATGGTATTATAAAAAAGCTCTAGTGGAAGATAGAATCATTCCATCCTTTTGGGACCAGCTTGTTTATTTTTATCGCGGTATTCCGCCGTTTACACCAAGTTGGCAGGAATCTTTCGAAATGCCAATTGCGTATTTGATTACGAACTTAGTGCTTTTATTTGCGTTGGGGAACACGACGGCATCGGTGTTCGAACCATATGGATATGAAATATTCACGCGTATTCCCAATCGTTCGGTTTGGTGGTTGGCACATTGCTTGATGGCAGTTATAGCAGCAATAGTTGAGCAAACCGCTATAATAGGTACAATAATGGTATTTTGCCTTGCTGTGGGAGGGCCATTTGCAATTTGTGATTACAGGGGATTGGCAATTCCAGAGCTTGTTTCGTGGCCAGGAACCGGCTATATGCAAGTACTTTCATTGTTGCTATCGCCTGTGCTGGCAGCTATAGCACTTGCATTATTACAATTGCTTTTGGAGCTTGTAGCCGGTGATACGCTTGGATTGATTTTTGCGATAGCTTTTGTAGTATCAGGGGCTTTTTTAGATGAACCCATACTGTTTTGCGGGCACGCAATGATGCAGCGATTGTCCGCATTTACAGGAGATGGAATCACCATGAAGCAAACGACATTATGGACGGGAGTTATTTCTGCGCTCAGTATTATTGTAGGTGCGAGGCATTTGTCGAAAAAAGATTTGATAAGATGAGGATTCACTTATGATAGTAGAATTGAAAAATGTGACAAAAACAATAAATGACGTAACGGTATTGAAAGATATATCGCTGACGCTTGAGTCTGGAACTATCTATGGCTTAAAAGGAAAAAATGGTTGCGGAAAGACCATGCTGATGCGTATGATGGCTGGACTTATTTATCCCACCGAAGGCACAGTCAGCATAGATGGTGAAATTTTACACCGGGATATCGCAGCACCTAGAAGTATTGGAGTTTTAATAGAGAATCCGGCATTTCTTCCGGGATACACGGGACAGCGGAATCTTGAACTGCTGTCAGGTTTGATGGGCAGAGCAGACAAAACGCAAATTACAAAAACGATGAGCCGTATGGGACTTAATCCCAATGATAAGCGAACCTATCGGAAATACTCACTGGGAATGAAGCAACGCTTGGGCATTGCCTGTGCATTGATGGAATGTCCGGATGTGATTCTGCTGGACGAACCAATTAACGCAATTGATGAAAAAGGAGTCCCGAAAATTTGGGAAGCCCTACAAGAAGAAAAACAACGCGGCGCATTAATTGTGATAGCTTGTCATGATACAGAAGAATTAGAAAGTCTTGCAGATCAGATTATAACAATAGAGGAGGGAAAGATATGTGGCATCTCTTCGCAAATCGAAAGAAACTCATAGTTGGAATCATAGTTGGCGTAATGGCAATCGTAATATTTGCGTGGCGATATATAGCGGTTAATAAGGCGTGCCCACCAGCTCAGGTTGAGCAATATAGTCTTGGCGATACTGTTTTGCATAATGGCGTGGAGTACACTTTGACTGACTACAAAGTGCTGTCCCAAGATGAGTTTTGCGACGAATACGAAATTGATCCTATTCATGTGAAAGCAAGCGGTCAGGAATCTAAAATCATTGTTTTTACGATGTACGCAAAAAATGTCTCGGATCATAATGTGAATGTTGATTTTGCGGGACAGATGCTGCTACAAATGGGAGACTATTTGTGCAGCTATATGTGTTACATTCCATTATATCCATTACTTAATGGAGAAAAGCCATCTGCCGGAGTGATGTTGCCTGGTCATGATATCGAACTGACGATTCCTTATCAAATTTTGGAGATGCCCTGGAGTACACAAGAGTTTGCAAAGCTGGAAACGGAACGTACACAGATTGTATTCTCGCTATATCCGGTGAAAAAGACAATCGTGCTTAACGAAGGATGATATCTTATAAAATGCTTCAACAGCAGCACTGCAAAGTGACGACATTGTTACTTTGCGGCGCTGCTGTTGGTCTAAGGGGCGAAAAGTAAATAAGGTTACATATTAGTGAAAAATGATTGCTATCACTTGAGCATTGTTTGAATATTGTTTGGCGAAAAGCAAATCAAACAATGTTCAAATGGTATTCATTGACTTGTGGTGGTAATTGATTTATAATATAGAAAAAGCATGGAGGCTGTGAAGTGTATACGTCAGATAATAATCCGTTTAATCTATTGGCAAAATTGCTGGCATTAACTTTAAAGAAAAAGCCTGTTGAAGTTCAGCCTCTAGAAAGCAAAGAAGATAAAAGATGTTTTGATAAAGCAATTGCGGTTTTAGAACCCTACCAAGATGAAATGTCTGAAGCAGCCACAATTGGTGTTACTTCGCAAACATCGGATGCTATTATAGAGCAGTGCAAAAAGTTTCCCTTTGACGTTCTCTACAAAATTTTGCTCGTGCTAGATAATTACTTTACTTGGGAACAGATTTCAGAAGAGTTTGACGAAGAAGTTCGATTTCAAGCTTTAAATACAAATATCGAAGAAACGGGACTTAGAATACTCCCGAATATACCGTCGCCACGAACAGAATTTGAAGGACGTGTGAGACAAACAGCAGACTCCTTTAGCGAATCGTTAAATAGTGATTTTAGAAATTGCTATTATATTGAAGAAAAAAATCTACAAATAAACGGTATACAATATGAGTTAGAGAATGTTATTTATCAAGTGGAACACAGAAATAGAAATCGAGAACAACTATTAGTGGCGTATTCACCGCTGACTAGCTTACAAATGGAGGATGTGCTGAAGATTAATTGTTTTAGCCGAGAAGATGAACATGGACTGGCACATAATTTCTTTTCGATTGACGAATTAAAGGAAGAAAAGTTGTGCTTTGAAGCATACAAGAATCTTTATCACCGAGCATGTGCGATGGATGCAGACATCGTAATGGGACCAGAGATGCTTTGCCCACAGTCATTATATGAAGTTGACGATTTTGGCTATAATACATACTTGCACCAGTGGTCGAAAGAAAAAAGGAAACTGCACGAACGAGCACCTGCATTGATATTGACACCTTCTTTTTGGAAAGATGGGAGGAATACTGTTAGGGCTTTTGACCGAAGGGGAAAACTTTTACTTGAACAGGATAAGCAATGTCCGTTTACGTATTCGAAAAAGATTACCGACACTGGCAAAGAAAAATATCAAGAGAATTTAGAGAATCGTATTTATCGAGTAGTAATTCTACACATTCCATATTGGGGAAGAATAGCGTTCCCAATATGTAAGGACTTTTTGACACCAGCTTATCAAGACTTATTGATTCGTGTACTGCATGCCACATTAATCCTTTGCCCATCGTATAGCGTTGGATCTGCGAATTTTGAATTGGCTTTATCGGCAGGAGTACAGTTTCAAGCAACAACTTTGTGGGGAAATAGCTGCTCAGCCTTATATCCCTGTGAAAATACAGGTTATACAGGTGCGATACGCTTACCGAATATCGGACATGAAGCACTTACAGTACGCTTTGAACTGGAGTGCGAAGGAAAGTGCTCGGAAAAATGTGCGTTCCTTATTCAAGTTCCGTTGAATTGCGCGGGGGAGAGTCGAAGACAAGACATTGGAGCCAAATGCACGCATTTATTAAATGATTTGTAAATGGGAGGATTTCTATTAATGGAAAAATATAGAGAAAAACTTCTTCCAAATTATGATATGGAGACGGCCATATTAGAAAAAGACGAAAATCGTGTTACAACTTACGCACGAACGGTAACGAAATATGCTATTAACTTGTATAGGCAAAAAAACTATAGTGCGTTAGAAAATTGGATGGAAACAGAAAAACTTAATAGCACTTATTGTTTGGAAATAATAAAGAAGGACGCACCGGTTCAATATAGTGCAGGGTTCTTAGCAGGAGTACTAAAAGTTGTGGAAGTTATTGTTAAAGAAAACTATAAGCAACTTAATATTGGAGAATGTTTGAAAACTATAGAATGGGAGAACATTCCACATGTGGCGCAAATTTTAGAAGTGATTTATAAGAACCCAAGAATACAACATGCACGGCTTGCAGAAATGATTGACATCAGTTCAGCAACCTTGACAGGGATAATGAAGCGAATGACAGATGCGGGAATGGTGGAATTTATTCGTTCTGGTAAATTTAAGTATTATATTTTAACACGCGTAGGAACAACATATTATTTGCAAAATAGAACAATATTGGAACAAAATGTTATACTTAATACGAAAGCCTTTGAAAAAGATAGGATTTTCGCTATCGAAGAACCATTACACATAAAAGTTACGTGGATTAATGATTCTACAAAAAAACACTTGACAAGTGGCAGAAAAATCATGAGAGACAGTGGGCTAAGCTCCGTTCGGATTGATAATGAAAATATCTCAAACTATGTAAAATGCGTTTTGGGAAATATATAAGGAGGCATATACTGTGAAAGAATATCCTACTTCTTCGATAGAGTTTTTTGAGCATGCGGATGGTAAAATTTATGATGTTTGTCAAGCTTATTATTTGCACTATCTAAAACCGTCTACAACATCAGAGGAAGCAGCAAAGAAATTACGAGAATTTTATGAGGCTTGTGGATTTATACAAAGTGACCAAACATTGAAAATAGAAACTATAACTTCTCCGAATGTGTTTCAAGAGTTGATGGATACCAATCGAGTGATTATAGAAAAAATAGTTGATAATTTAATAAAACAAAATGTTGGTGAAGATGAATTTTATAATTTGCTGTGGGAGCAGATGCAAAACGAAGTTCTTTTCCCATCGGAAGATTCTATAGTGGCGTTTATGATTCAGCTATTGTTTGATCCCCAATTGCCATATTATCACTTGCCTCCAGTAGAGATGATGGACGATGACGATTACATGGAATCGATTCAGAGAATAAAGGTAGACTATCAAAAGGCATTGTTTGCAATAAATTATGGGTATGCTCAAAAGACGCAAATGGCAGAACAGATATTAAATATAGCTACAGAAATTGAATCTTCACAAGATAGAATAGTTTTTGTTGCTAATATATTGGGGTATTACAAAAATCAAATAGACAATTTGGAAAACGAAATAGATCAGTTGAAAAATCAAATAAATAATGCAGAAGAAAATAAGAAAAATGAAACTACAGTATAAAACGCAAAATAACTGTGCGAATTTTAAAAAGATAGAAATTCTATGAGAATCAAAAGCAAGTGAAACGAATAACCAACCAAAAAAGAATAAATAAAAAAATTGGTCTCAATTGTTGCTTTTAAGGGATTCAAAGCGTATAAAGTAATAAAATGGCATGAGAGGAGGCGCAAGGATGCCAACCAGTAATGTTGTGATATACGCTCGATACAGCAGCGACAACCAGCGTGAAGAATCCATCGAGGGTCAGTTGCGCGAGTGCAGAGCCTATGCCGAACGCAACGATATGAAGATCATCGGCAGTTATATTGACCGTGCATTGTCAGCAAAAACGGACGCGCGACCGCAGTTCCAGAAGATGATCCAGGACAGCAACGCCCACAGGTTCCAATTCGTCCTTGTGTGGAAACTGGATCGATTTTCCCGCAACCGCTTTGACTCCGCATACTACAAGCGCGCACTTTCCAAGAACAACGTCAAGGTGATTTCCGCAACGGAGCCCATCTCCAACACGCCGGAGGGAATCATGCTGGAAAGTATGTTGGAGGGCATGGCGGAGTATTATTCGGCTGAACTGGCGGAGAAAGTGACGCGTGGCCATACGGACAATGCGCTGAAATGCAAGTTCAATGGCGGTTCTGTGCCGCTGGGCTACCGCATCAACGAGGAACGCCACTACGAGCCTGACCCAGTGATGAGCCCCATTGTTCGAGAGGTGTTCGAGCGCTACGCCGGGGGAGAATCCATCAAGGAACTCTGTGTGGGTATGAACGCTCGCGGCATACGAACCGGCTACGGCAGAAAGTTTGTGAAAAGCAGCTTCCAAAATATGCTGCGGAACCGCCGTTATCTGGGTGAGTACCGCTACCGGGATATTGTCACGGAAAACGCATTCCCGGCGCTGATCGACCAAGAGACATTTGACAAGGTGCAGGCTCGTATGAAAGCAAATAAAAAAGCGCCTGCCAGATCGAAGAGTGACGAAGACTTCATTCTGACAGGCAAGTTGGTATGCGGCAACTGCGGTGCGCTGATGGTGGGCGACAGTGGTACAAGCCATACCGGTGCAACCTACTACTATTATAAATGTGGGCATCGCAAGCGCAAAGAGGGCGAGCGATGCCGCATGAAAGCATTCCGCAAAGAACTGATTGAATCGTTTGTAGTCAAGCGTGCGCTTGGGTATGTGTTGCAAGACAGTGTGATTGCGATGCTGGCGGATGCCCTTGTGGAAAATCAAAAGCGAGAAAACACGCACTTGCCCGCGCTGCAAGAAGAACTGAAAAAGGTCAACAAGAAAATTGACAACATTGCCGCGGCGATAGAAGAGGGCATCATCACCCAAACGACGAAAGAGCGCCTGACCACATTGGAAGCCCAGCGCGATGAACTGCAAATCAGCATCTTTGAGGAAGAAACCTCTCATCCCAAGCTGACAAAAGAGTACGTTGTACAGTGGCTGGAATCATTCAAGCAGCGCGACTTGCGGGACCCTAAGGTACAGAGGCAAGTAATTGAGTGCTTCGTGAACACAGTATATGTCTTTGAGGACAAAATAATTGTAAACTTAAACCTCCGCGATGGGGACAAGCCCATCGCGCTTTCTAAAGAGAATGGTTCGGATATTGAAACCTTCGGGTCACCAAAAAATGCTCCCCAGCTTAGGCTGGGGAGTTTTTTTGGTGCTTCCGTGCGAGGAATCGAACAGGACGGTCGCCCGCAGGCGGCAAAAAACAATCCTGCGGATTGTTTTTTAGTCCGCGGGAGATGGACGCACGGGTCACCAGAAAGCTCAACTTCGCAAGAGGTTGAGCTTTTTTCTTTTTATTATACATGTTAAGGAGTAGAGGAGTGCAGGAATCGAAAAGCCCGGGCTCCGCGTCTGTGTACCGCGGGGCAAAAACAGCCCTGCGGGCTGTTTTTAGGGCGGGGGAGATTCCCGCACGGCGCGAACGTAGAGGGAGTAGAGTAAAGCAACGCGGGGGTTAGTAGGGCGTAAAGGCGAAGGTACGCGGGCGGATATGGAATCCGCCCCTATGGTGTGAAAGGGAAGGGGGCGATAGAGATACAGTGGAGGGCCGGGCATGCCCGGCCCCTACTGGGCGGTTAAAGGAAAGCAGTCGACAACAGGTAGGAATTCCTCCGGCGCTGCGGCGCCACCTCCCTTTGACAATGGAGGCAGAGGGGGCGGGCGCGGCTTGCTCCGATAGGATGCAGCACAGACACCTTGCATGAAAATGCAGGGTGTTTTTTATTGCGAATCTCCCGAAAACCCGAAAACCGTCGCCCTTGCCCTTGCATAATTTCGCTGCAGGCCTTATAATATACTATAAGTGTTATTATAAGGAGGGGTGTGCCACGGCGCAGACCAAACCACAAAAACAGGTGCTGGGCATACTGGGCGGGCTGGGGCCTGCGGCCAGCTGTTACCTGTACCAAATGCTGATCGACCACACCCCGGCCAGCTGCGATCAGGACCACATCGACATTGTTATTTCGTCGCGGGCATCGACGCCCGACCGCACGGCGTTCATCATGGGCAAAAGCAAGGATGACCCCTTTGCCGTGATGGAGCAGGACGGTTTCAGCCTGGTACACTACGGTGCCACAGTGCTGGCGATACCCTGCAACACAGCGCATTATTTTTACGACCGCCTGGCTGAGGCGCTGCCGGTACCGGTGCTGAATATGCCCCGGCTGACCGTGGCCGACGCCAAGGCGGCGGGCTGCACGAAGCTGGGCATCCTGGCGACGGACGGCACGCTGGCGGCGGAAACCTACCAGCTGGCCTGCCAGGCGCAGGACATCGACTGGGCGGTACCGTCGGAGGAACACCAGCAGGAAGTCATGTCGGTGATTTACGACGACATCAAGCAGGGCAAGCGTGCCGATATGGCAAAGTTCGGCGCGGCGGTACACGACCTGAAAAAGCAGGGCTGCGATATGGCGGTTCTGGGCTGCACCGAGTTGAGCCTGGTCAAGCGGGACGAGCACCTGGGCAAGTTTTTTATTGACAGCACCGAGGTACTGTGCCGCCACGCGCTGGAAGCGTGCGGAGTGGAACCGGTGGGGTTCTAAAGGCGCGAGGAGGCGGCCAGAGGACTGGCCGCCCTACGAAGCGGCGAAACCGCCCGGGCGCGTGTGGCTGCAGTGAACGGGCAAAGCCCTTTCGCCCTCGCGGCTCGGCCATCGCCCTTGTAAGGGCAGGCTTTTGCGGGCTTCGCCCGAATGCCCAGAATATAAAATTCAGCATAAACGCAAAAAACACACCAAAAACGGTTTGTTTATATAAGGAGAGAAATCACAAATGGATCAGAAAAAATTTTACATCACTACGCCGATCTATTACCCCAGCGATAAGCTGCATATCGGCCACACCTACTGCACCGTTGCCACCGACGCTATGGCACGCTATAAGCGCTTGCAGGGCTATAACGTCAAGTTCCTGACCGGCACCGATGAGCACGGCCAGAAGATTGAGCTGAAAGCCAAAGAAGCAGGCGTCACCCCGCAGCAGTTCGTCGACAACATCGTCGAAGGCCCCAAGGGCGTCAAGGATCTGTGGAAGCTCATGAACATCAGTTATGACCGGTTCATCCGCACCACCGACGACTACCACGTTGCCGCCATCCAGAAAATCTTCAAAAAGATGTACGAGAAGGGTGACATTTATAAGGGCAAGTACGTCGGCAAGTACTGCACCCCCTGCGAGAGCTTCTGGACCGAGAGCCAGCTCGTCAACGGCTGCTGCCCCGACTGCGGCCGCCCCGTTGTCGACGCCGAGGAGGAGGCGTATTTCTTCCGTCTGTCCAAGTATGCCGACCGCGTGCGCGACCTGCTGGTCAACACCGACTTCCTGCTGCCGCGCTCCCGCGTCAACGAGATGGTACACAACTTCATCGACCCGGGCCTTGAGGATCTGTGCGTTTCCCGCACCAGTTTCAAGTGGGGCATCCCGGTCGATTTCGACCCCAAGCATGTCGTCTACGTCTGGATCGACGCGCTGTTCAACTACACCACGGCGCTGGGCTTCATGAATGACAAGTACCCCGACAGTGATTACGAGACCTTCTGGCCTGCTGACGTGCATTTTATCGGCAAGGAAATCGTCCGCTTCCACTCCATCATCTGGCCTGCCATGCTGATGAGTATGGATATGCCCTTGCCCAAGCACGTTTACGGCCACGGCTGGCTGCTGCTGGACGGCGGCAAAATGTCCAAGTCCAAGGGCAACGTGGTTGACCCCTACCTGCTGGCCGAGCGTTACAGCGCCGACGCGCTGCGCTACTTCCTGCTGCGCGACTTCCCGTTCGGTTCGGACGGCAACTTCTCCAACGAACTGCTCATCAACCGCATCAACATGGACCTGGCCAATGACCTCGGCAACCTGTTGAGCCGCACCACCGCCATGGCCGACAAGTACTTTGGCGGCGAGCTGCCTGCCGAGCAGGCTGAAGGCCCCGAGGATGCTGCCCTGATCGAGAAGGCCACCGCCCTGCGCGCCCGCTATGAGGCCGACATGGAGGCCTATGCCTTCCAGAATGCGCTGGCTGATGTGTTCGAGGTCATCGACAACGCAAACAAGTATATCGACGCCACGGCACCGTGGGTGCTGGCCAAGAGTGAGGAATCCAAGCCCCGTCTGGCCCGCGTGCTGTACAATCTGGCCGAAACGCTGCGCATCTGCACCGTGCTGCTGCAGCCGTTCATGCCCGACACCTGCGAGAAGATTTTTGCCCAGCTGAATGTTGCCGCCGACGGCAAGACGTGGGACAGCGCCGCCGTCTTCGGAACCCTGCCTGCCAACGCCACCCTGCACAAGGGCGAGAACATCTTCCCCCGCATTGACGCCGCAAAGGAGCTGGCTGAGCTGGAGGCCCTGGAGGCTGCCCAGAAGGCCGCCGCCCAGGCTGCCAACGCACCTGCCGAGGAGCCGAAGAAAGAGGAGGCTGCCGCTGCTTCTGCGGAGCTTATCGGTGAGCATGAGGAAGAAATCACCTTCGATGACTTCTGCAAGGTTGAGCTGCGCGTGGCCGAGGTCCGCGCCTGCGAGCGCATGAAGGAGAGCAAGAAGCTCCTGCACCTGACCGTGTTCGACGGCGAGCGCGAGCGCTGCATCCTGTCTGGCATTGCCAAGTGGTTTGCGCCCGAGGATCTGATTGGCAAGAAGATCGGCATTGTCGCCAACCTGGCCCCCCGCCCGATGATGAAGGGCAAGTATGTCAGCGAGGGTATGATTTTTGCCGCTGACACCGATGTGGACGGCGGCTGCGCCATCGCGTTCTTCCCGGACAGCACCCCCGCCGGCGCGCGCATCCACTAAGGCGGTGCTATGCAAAAATCTAAGTTAGACCAATTTTTCTCCATCCCGGCGGCGGCCGTTTTGATGGCCGTTGTCTGCAATGTGCTGTGGGGGTCGGCGTTCCCCTTCATCAAGCTGGGCTACCGCCTGTTTGCGATTGATTCCGCCGATACGGCGTCGATTTTGTGCTTCGCGGGTGTCCGTTTTATGATGGGCGCGGCGCTGGTCTGGCTGGCCGGTCTGGCGCTGAACCGCCGCCCGCTGCCGATGCCGCACGGCAAAACGCTGGCTTCGGCCTGCGGGCTGGGCCTGTGGCAGACCGCTGCACAGTATTTCTTCTACTACTCCGCCGTGGCGCTGCTGACCGGCGCGATGGGCGGTATTTTGAACAGCACCCAGAGCTTTATGGGTGTGATCCTGGCGCACTTTTTGTACGGCAAGGCCGACCGGATGACCCCGCGCAAGGCGCTGGGCTGTGCGCTTGGCTTTGGCGGTGTTTTGATTGCCACGCTGGGCAACCACGGCAGCGGCAGCGCAAAGGGGATGGCGTTCATGCTGATTGCCTCCGCAATCTTTGCATCGGCCGGGCCGTGGAACAAGGCCGTGACCCAGTATGCAGACAGCTTTTCGGTCTGTGTGCTGAACCTCGGTGTTGGTGGTCTGGTGCTGGCTGTGATGGGCTTTGCCATGGGCGGCGGCCTCCACCCCGAGAGCGCCGCAGGTATCCCAGTGCTGCTGTTTTTGGCGTTTATCTCCGGTGCGGGGTATGTGATTTGGGCGCTGCTGATGAAAAACAACCCGGTCTCCCGCATTGCGGTATTCGGTCTGATCATTCCGGTCATGAATGTACTGCTGTCGGCGCTGCTGAACGGCGAGCCGCTGTTTGAGTGGAACTACCTCGCCGCGCTGCTGCTGGTCTGCATAGGCATTTATCTGGTCAACCGCGCCCCGCAGGAGGCCAAGGCATGACAAACATTTTTGACACCCACGCGCACTATTCCTCGCGCCAGTTTGACGCTGACCGCGCCGCACTGTTGACTGCTCTGCCTGCGGGCGGCGTGGTGGGCGTGCTGGAATGTGCCACCCACTCCGGCGATGCCGCCCGCGTGCTGGAACTGACGCACAGTGCACCGTACTTCCACGCAGCCATCGGCATCCACCCGGAGAGCCTGATCGAGGAGGACGCCGCCACGGTGGCCGTTTATCACGGCGATTGGCGTGCCGAGCTGGCCGCCATGCGCCCGCTGTTTGAAGATAAGTCGGTCGCAGCGGTGGGGGAAATCGGTCTCGACCACCACTGGCCGGTGCCCCGGCAGGAGCAGTACGACCTGTTTGAGGCACAATTACAACTTGCGAAAGAGCTGGATTTGCCGGTGTCGGTCCACGACCGCGAGGCCCACGCCGAAATGTACGAGCTGCTGCGCAAATATAAGCCGCGCGGCGCACTGCACTGTTACAGCGGCAGCGCCGACGACGCGGCCTGGCTGGTGGAACAGGGTATGTACCTGGGCTTTGGCGGCGCTGTGACCTACAAAGGGGCCAAGCGTGCGGCCAAGGTGCTGGCCGCCATCCCGCACGAGCAGGCGCTGCTGGAAACCGACTGCCCCTACATGGCTCCCGAGCCGGTGCGCGGCACCCGCAACGACAGCCGCAACATTGCCCACGTGGCGGCGTACATCGGTACGATCTGGGACATGGACGCCCAGGCTGTGCTGGACCAGACCGCCCAAAACGCCAGGGCTTGCTTTGGCGTGTAAAATGCTGTAATATACAGATGTATATTGAATAAAAAATTCAGGAGTGACTTACCATGAAAGCACGTATCCCTAAACATCGCGAATTTATCATTGATTTCCCGCAGGATATGGATCAGGCCAAGGCTGACGAGGGCTGGAACAAGCTGAACGAGATCGTGGAGGAGTACAAGAAGGCCCACAACGGCCAGAGCGTTTACTCCGCGACCTTTATTGAGGACTGCGAGCCTGCTGTGAAGAAGCTGCAGGAAGAGTACGGCTTCAACTACACCATTCAGGAAATCAAGTAATTTGCACCGGCGGACAACTGCGTCCGCCGGTTTTTGGTTATGGCAAAGGGGGAGGCAAGAATGCAAAAGACCGTGATACGCCCGGCGGGGGAGGGGGATATCCCCGCCATCATTGCGCTGTACCGCGAGCTGGACGCCGCCATGGTGGATCTGCAGCCGGAGTTTTTCTGCGAGGCCCCGCGGGAAGAAGCGGAGATCAGCAGCGCCGTCAAGGCGCAGGATGCGGATTTTCTGCTGGCTGAGCAGGACGGCACACCGGTGGGCTTTGCGCTTGTCACCTACGCCGGGTGGACGCCCGCGTACAGCTGCGTGCTGCCCCACCGCTACGCCCGGCTGGAAGATCTGGTCGTCGGCAAGGCTTACCGTGGCCGGGGCATCGGCGGCGAACTGCTGGCCGCCGCCAAGCGCTGGGCCCGGAACCGGCGGCTGGAATGCGTAGAGCTGAATGTTTTAGCCCAGAATGAAAGCGCTGTAAAACTCTACGAGTCGCAGGATTTTGTCGAAGCAACGAAAGTTATGCGGTGTATGCTGTGAAAACCGCTCTGTAGGGGCCGGGCATGCCCGGCCCGCAGGTTTACGGTTGCACCCCTTTCGCGGTTGATTTGCAGGGCGGGGCTTGACCCCTTTGCGGGGCGTCGGGGACGCCGCCCCCTATAGGCATAACCCGCAAAGTTTCTCACTCCCGCAAATGGGCACGGCGGCCAGAGGACTGGCCGCCCTACATCCATTACAAATCCCACAACCCAAACAAAAAAGCCGGGGCGAACATTTCGTTCGCCCCGGCGGTCTTACTTCTTCGGAGTCATAGCCTCATAACCCTTTTTCGTTATTTTTCGGACTGTTTCCGCATCGTCATGGGAATCATCCTATCTTTTTGCGAATTTTGATTGCCCTTTCAGGATCTTACTAACTGTTCATTGGACTTACCCTCTGGTTCGTTATTTGCTCAAAAGCATTTGTGGAACGGAGTAATGGTCGTTATTAAGATCGTTCCTGGGGTCTGGGTCTGATGCTGAGGACCAAAGCCTCTTAACTCTAGTACATTGGAGTTTCTCCTTGGTAATCAGGTGAAATTCAGGTACTTCCTGTTCGGCGGAGTGGTGACGGTCATCTCTACCAGCCTTCTTTCTTCCTGATCTATATGTTATGCTGGGGGTCTGTTTTGACGGCCCCTGGGTCTGCTAAACGAAGTTGTAAGCAACCGTGCATCGCGTTCTTTTTGCTTTCTGTACAGGTTATGACCTGCGGCTTTGGATGCGGTCCTTATCTTGTCAGCAGGCCCAGGCCCGCCGGTGGTGAATGGGATCTTTGAAGTTTGCCATTGGACTTGAGCCTCCTTCCTTACGAATCCTAGCCGGCGGCCTTTACTTTGTCTTTCCGTCTTCTGCCCTCGTGCTGCTGGATCGGAGTCCTTAAAGTGCTTCCTTTTTCACTCCCCGACTTTAGGGAACTTCTGGAAGATCTTCTTTAAGATGTCGGTCTGTTCACGATCGGTCTTTATGAAGATTTGTTGGAAAGTGGCAACTCTTGGAGTTCTTAACTCCTTATCTCCGGCTGTTTTCTTTCTGTGACTATACTATATCACAGCCTTGGGATTTCGTCTATTCGCAGACCGCACAAGCTTTATATGCAATATTTGTGCATAATCAGGATTGATTGTTCCATATCAAAAGTGGTATAATAAATATGTTGGGCGCGTGTACGCCAACATAAAACCGCTGCTTCTTGGAAAAAAGAAGCAGCGGTTTTTCGCTATATTGGCTTCCCCCGAGGGGGAAGCTGTCGGCGGCCCCGCTCGCCGACTGATGAGGGGCAAACTTACTGTAATTGCCCATGAACGGGTTGCTGAGGCAAACTCGCCCCTCATCCGGCCCTGCGGGGCCACCGCACCCCTTCTGGCGCTGCGCGCCACCTCCCCCGTATCGGGGGAGTCTGTCCCCGAGGGGGAAGGCGTGGAGCTTTTTTACATCGTCTCCGGTGCGTTCACCTTGAACATCGTCAAAATGTTATGGATGACCCCGCGCACGGCCAGGCAGAGGGCAATGCGGCCCTGCTGCACGGTACCCTCGGCATCCAGGATGCGGCAGGCGTTGTAGAAGCGGTGGTAGGCCGACGCCACATCAATGCAGTAGCGGGTGATGCGGGCCGGGTCGTACTTCTCGGCGGCGGCGGCGATCTCAGCGGGGAAGGCGGCCAGCAGGCGGATGAGTGCCTGCTCGGCGGGGTCGGTCAGCACGCTGGCGTCCACGGCGTCCGCGCCTGCAAACTTTACGCCCTCGCTCTCGAGCTTTTTCAGCACCGAGCAGATGCGCGCGTGGGCGTACTGCACGTAGTAGACCGGGTTCTCGCTGTCGTTGCGCACGGCCAGGTCCAGGTCAAAGTCCAGCGTGGAGGAGCTCTCGCGCTGGTTGAAGAAGAACCGCGCGGAATCGATGGGCACTTCGTCCAGCAGGTCGGTCAGGGTGATGGCCTTGCCGGTGCGCTTGCTCATACGCACGGGCTTGCCGTCGCGCATCAGGTTGACCATCTGCATCAGCACAATGTCCAGGCGGCTGCCGTCCAGACCGATGGCGTCCATCGCGCCCTTCATGCGGGCGACATGGCCGTGGTGGTCGGCGCCCCAGACGTCGATGGCCTTGTCAAAGCCGCGCACGGCCAGCTTGTTGTAGTGGTAGGCGATATCGGCCGCAAAATAGGTGGGGATACCGTTGGCGCGGACGAGCACCTCGTCCTTGGCCTCCTCCTCGCTGCCGTCTTCGGTCTTGCGCTTGTTCACAACGCCGTACTTGGCGGCGTATTGGGCGCTGCGGTACATGATGGCACCGTCCTCGGCCTTGTAGCAGGCGCCGGTCTCCAGCAGCTTGTCCACCACGGCCTTGACTGCGCCGGAGTTGTGCAGGTCGCTCTCATGGAACCAGACATCGTACTCGATGCGGTACTTGCCGAGGTCGCGCTGCAGACCGGCGATGTTCTTGGGCAGGGCATCGGCCACAATGGCTTTTTTCAGCTCGTCAAAGTCCTTGTTGACGTAGGCGTCGCCGTGGACGGCGGCAAACTCCTTGGCGCGGGCGATGATATCCGCACCCTGGTAGCACTCCTCGGGCAGGGGGCAGGCGTCCTCGCCCTTGTAGAGCTGCAAATAGCGGATGGCAAGGCTCTTGCCGAACTTCTCGATCTGGTTGCCCGCATCGTTGATGTAGAACTCGCGGGTCACGTCGTAACCGGCCCAGTCCAGGCAGGCGGCCAGGCCATCGCCCAGGGCACCGCCGCGGGCGTTGCCCATGTGCATGGGGCCGGTGGGGTTGGCCGAAACGAACTCGACGTTGTAGCGCTTGCCTGCGCCAACGTCGGTGCGGCCGTACTCGGGGTTGGCCACGGCGGCACGCACAACGCTGGTGAACCAGTCTTGGCCGAGGAACAGGTTGATGAAGCCGGGGCCTGCGACCTCGAAGCGGTCAAACAGGCTGCCGCCCAGCTGCAATTTTGCGGTGATGGCCTCGGCGATCTGGCGCGGGGCCTTGTGGAACGCGCGGGCACCGGCCATGGCAACATTGGATGCGATATCGCCGTTTTTGACGTCGGCCGGGATCTCGACGATGAAGTCGGGCAGCGCAGCCTCGGGCAGGGCACCGTCAGCGACGGCTGCCTTGACGGCATCGGTCAGCAGCGCACGCGCCTGTGCCAGCGCCGCCGCACGGGGGTTGTAGTTTTTATAATCCATGATGAACCTCCTGTGGGGGATTTTTCTATGATAACGCCGTAGGAGCCGGGCAGGCCCGGCCCGCGGCTTTGCCTTTACAAAGTGCTTTCCGGTAGGTTGAGAGCCGTAGGGACAGCGCGTTTTTAAGATTCCGGCAGCTTATCGACCGTAATGTCAACAAGATTCCGGCTGATGAAACTCTCAGCACCGGAATCCAGCGTGTAGCTGAATTGCAGCTTGCCGCCGTTTTCGTCCAGCGCGTGCTCGATAACGTCAGCGGACACGCCCAGACTGATGGCACCGTACCCCGTCTCGTAATGGCAGAGGTGGCGGGTGCCCTTCTCGATGACGAGCTGACTCGTCTGCTTGCCGAACCGCAGCATCGAGACTTTGCGCGCGTCGTCGGCCACCTTTACCGTTGTCGTGCAGCCCTCGTAGCCGGTGGCCTCGGTCTCTTTGTATACAATATAGTAAGCGCCATCCTTGTGTACCAGTGAGCCGCGCGTCATCAGCTCCACGGTGTCTGTGTCGCCGCGCTGCTCCATCGTGCCCTTGATGGTGATCAGATATTTTTCTTCCATGGTGTACCTCTACTAAAAGCCTTCCCCCTCGGGGACAGACTCCCCCGATACGGGGGAGGTGGCGCGCAGCGCCAGAAGGGGTGCGGTGGCCCGCAGGGCCGGATGAGGGCAGACCTTCCGTCGTTGCCCGGTAAATGGGCGGCCACGGCAACCCGCCCCTCATCAGTCACCTTCGGTGACAGCTTCCCCCTCGGGGGAAGCCCTTTTTCCCCTAGTACGTCTCAATCGCAATTCTTTCCACCGTTCCGCCGGCGTATTCGCCTAAGAACGTGTGGGCCAGCTCGTCGAAATTGTCCGGTGTGTCGCTGACAAAATACTTCGCCGTGCCGCCGCTGGTCTTGCCGTTCAGCAGCCCCAGGTCGTCCAGCGCGGCCGCGGCGGCCTGCGCCGTCACCTTGCCGGAATCCACCAGATGCACGTCGCCGCCCATAAAATCGCCGATCATCTTTTTCAGCAGCGGATAGTGCGTGCAGCCCAAAATCAGCGTGTCAACGCCCGCGTCCTTCAGCTCCTGCAGATACTCCGAAATGATGAGCTTTGTGACCGGGTTGCCGTCGTTGAAATAGCCGTTTTCCACCAGCGGCACGAACATCGGGCAGGCCCGGGCGAAAATCTCCACCTCGGGCATCATGTCGCGGATGACCGCCGCATAGGACCCGCTGCGCACCGTCGCCGCCGTGCCGATGATACCCACTTTTTTGTTGCGGGTCGCATCCACTGCCGCGCGGGCCGTCGCGCCCACCACGCCGGTGAACGGCACGGGCAGCCTAGCGGCTTCCTCGGGCGGATAGGTCGAGGACACCGTACCGCAGGCAGCAATGATGAATTTTACGTCCTGCTGCAATAAAAAGCGGATATCCTGCCGCGCGTACTGCACAATGATGTCCCGCCCGCGGCTGCCGTAGGGCACGCGGCCGGTATCGCCAAAGTAGACGATATCCTCGCCGGGCAGCACGCGGCGCAGCTGGCGCACGGCGGTCAGCCCGCCCAGGCCGCTGTCAAAAACGCCGATGGGGCGCGGGTCCATCAGTAGGCCCCCTTCCGGCGGTGCAGGGCCAGCTGCAGCAGCTTATCGACCAGTGCCGCATAGCTCAGCCCCTCGTGCTCCATCAGCTTGGGGTACATACTGATGGGCGTAAAGCCGGGCAGGGTGTTCAGCTCGTTGCACAAAACGCGCCCGGTGCCGCGCTCCACAAAGAAGTCGCAGCGGGACAGACCCGCGCAGTTCAGCGCCAGATAGGCCTTGCGGGCCTCGGCCTTCACCTCGTCGAGCTTTTCCTCACTCAAATGGGCGGGGATGACGGTCTGGGACACGCCGTTTTTGTACTTGTCGTCGTAGGTGTAGAACTCGGCCCCGGCCAGAATCTCGCCCGGGCGGGTCGTCATGACGCTGGCGGGGTCGTCAGGGTTGCCGATGGCGGCACACTCGACCTCCTGCGCGTCGATGAACTCCTCAAACACGACCTTGTCGTCCTCGCGCAGAGCAATCTCCACGGCCTTTTCCAGCGCGGCGCGGTCCGCAGCCTTGCTGATGCCCACGCTGGAGCCGGCGTTGGCCGGCTTGACAAAGATGGGGTAGCCCAGCTTTGCCTCCACGGCGTCCAGCACCACGGGGCCGTTCAGCGCAAGGTCGGCGCGGCTGGCGGCCACCCACTTGCAGTGGGGCACGCCCGCAGCGTCCATCAGGGCGTTGGCAACGGCTTTGTCCATGCAGACGGCGCTGCCCAGCACGCCGCAGCCCACGTAGGGGATGCGGGCCATCTCAAACAGGCCCTGAATGGTGCCGTCCTCGCCGTTTTTGCCGTGCATGACCGGGGCGCAGATGTCAATGCGGACAAGCTCGGCCTTGCCGTCTTTCAGCAGCCAGATACCGTGGTCCGCGCGGTCCGGGCTGAGCACACAGGGCGTGCAGCTGCCCTGCTCCCAGCTGCCGTCGGCCATGGCCTCGGGCGTGGGGTGGCAGGCCAGCCAGCGGCCGGTCTTGGTGATGCCCACCGGGAACACCTCATATTGTTCTGCGCAGGGGCTTTGGCCCAGGGCGCGCAGCCAGGCCGAGGCCGACACGCAGCTGACCTCATGCTCGCTGGAGACGCCGCCGAAGAAGAGCGCAACGCGCAGCTTGGAATTACTATTCATCAAAAAGACTCCCTTTGTAAAATTGCGCGGCCCCTTGGGGCACACTACAAGTCTTCAGCTTATAATCATAACATATTATGCGGCCGTTGGCTAGATTATTTTTACGATTTTTTAGGCGAATATATCGTAGGGGGAGAGATTTATCCCGCCCGGCGGACTTCCTAGGCAGATGTACGGCCAAAACGCCGCCGCCCTGTAGGGACCGCACATGTGCGGCCCGCAGCTTCATGTAGGGAACCCTGCGGGGCGTCGAGGACGCCGCCCCCTACAACCGAAGGCCGCTATAAAACAAAAAACGACCCGCCATCCCGGCAGGTCAGTCGTCCAGCTTGATTTTGTAGTGGGTCAGCAGCTCGGCCTGATCAAGCAGCAGCCGCCGCTGGCTGGGGGTAAAGCTGCGGAACAGCGCCAGTAGCTGACGCTCATCGTCCTCGGCCGGGGTCTTGTGGCCAAGCAGATAGTCGATGCTGACCCCAAAATAATCCGCAATGCGCCGCAGGGTGTCGTAGTCAGGTTCACGGATGCCCTGTGTATAGTTACTGAGCGTCGAGGCACTCAAGCACAATTTGGGTGCAAGATCTTTAATTTTGATTTCTTCGCAGTCAATCAAATAGCGTAAACGTTCGTTAAATTCCATAAATTTGCCTTTTTCCATAAAACTTTGGTTTGAGAATAACAGAAAAACACAAAACGAGTTGCAAAAGCACGACTTGGCTTGACAAAGCACAAAATGTGTTATAAAATGACAATATGAAATGCCGACGTGGCGCTGAAATGTTGGTGTAAAAGAGAAAAATTTGGAGGAAAACAAGGTGTTCAAAAAACTGAAAGACAAAAAGGGTTTCACCCTCGTCGAGCTGATCGTTGTTCTGGTCATTCTGGCTATCCTGGCCGCGCTGCTGGTTCCCGCGCTGACGGGGTATATTGATAAGGCTCGCAACAAGCAGATTGTCGCTGAGACGCGCTCCGCTGTTATGGCGGCACAGACGTTGGTTGATGAGGCTTACGCTAATACGTCGAAGGCTGTTGAGGACACGACGACTGCTGCAACTGACAAGGTTGTTGTTGGCGATAAGAATGTTACTTACGAAGCAATTGCTAAACTGGCAGAATTGGATCAGACCAAGATTTCTGGCGTTATGATTACCAAGGACGGTAAACTCAAGCAGTTGATTTACAAAGATGGAAAGACTTGCTATTACAGCACTTCTACTCCTACTGACGCAGGTACGGCAATTGAGACTAATGGTAACTACTATGTCTACAACAGTGCTTCAAATGCTGCCGGTGGTAACACCCCGGGCAACAACGGCTAATTCCTTTATCTAAATGTTCTCCCACCACCTCCGTGGTGGGATTTTTTATAGCCTCTACCTTATAATACCCGCTCTGTAGGGGCCGGGCATGCCCGGCCCGCAGCCTTGCCATAGCCGCGCGGCCCCGGGTCAGCCGTAGGGAAGGAATTTATCCCTCCCGCAGAAAAGCCTCCCTTGTCAAAGGGAGGTGGACGCCGAAGGCGGCCGGAGGGATTCGGATGGGCCTTGCCCTGCACGCCGTCACCCCCGCAGCCGGGCAGGAATCCCTCCGCCTCGCTTACGCTCGGCACCTCCCTTTGACAAGGGAGGCCTTTCGACAATCCGCCCCTACAACCTCCGAAAGGCGGTTACCATGCCCCAAACACCTAAACTTTCTCCACAACAAAAACTTATAATCGTGGAAAAAATATTGGCCGGAGAGACCAGCCGCCAAGCGGCGGCGAAAAGCGTCGGCGTCAGTGTCACGGCGGTGCGCCAATGGCTGCGCATCTATGAGGCCGAAGGCCCGGACGGTCTGGCCCCGCGCACGACGTCCCGCCACCTGACCGCCGAGGAAAAACAGGCCGCCGTCGCCGCCTACCTGGCGGGGGAAGGCTCGCTGTTTGATATCTGCAAAAAATACGGCATCCGCAGTACCCAAAACCTGCAAAAAATGGTCGAGACCGTGCAGGCGGGCGGCACACTGCGCGGCTACCATGGGGCGTCGCGCCACAAGGGTACGGCCTACACCACGGCCGCCGACCGGGAAAAGATCGTGCGGGAATGCCTGCAAAACGGCTGCGATTACGGCGCAGCTGCGTTAAAATATAACGTGGACTATAAGGCGCTTGTACGGTGGGTGGGGCAGTACCGCGCGGGCGGGGCGGCCGCTTTGCACGACGCCCGCCACAGCAGCGAGGGCACAAGCCGCGCCAAGGGGCGTGAGCGCACTGTGCCGCCGACGCAGCGGCTGGTCATTGTGCTGGACTGCCTGGAAAACGAGAAAAATTACGGCGCTATGGCGCAGAAATACGCCGTGGCCTACCACCAGGTCTATCGCTGGGTGCAGCGCTACCTGCGCGACGGCTGGCGCGGCATGAACGACAAGCGCGGCCCCACCGACACCCCCGCCCCGGCGGAACATTGGGCGACCGAAGCCGACGCCGAAGCCTGGGTCAAAAACTGCCCCGGCGTGCCCAAACCCCTGCCCGGGATGCTGCGCCGCGCCGGGTGCAGTTGGTGCGTGATTGCAAAAATTTTGTTTGATCTGGCGAGGATGTGAACCCCCAAAGCCTTCCCCCATGGGGGAAGGTGGCCCCGCAGGGCCGGATGAGGGGAGAGCCTGCCGCGGCAGCTCGTGTAGGGGTTATAGCGGCAAGCCCGCCCCTCATCAGTCAGCGGTCGGGGCCGCTGACAGCTTCCCCCGAGGGGGAAGCCGCTCGGCGGAAAAATCTGCAAAAACCCTATTGACAGGCACTTGCTTTTGTGGTAAACTAATCGATGTAAAAAAAGCAGCAACCGGCAGTAGGCCGTCGGCTCACCTTGCAGGGTTTGTCAAAACCCCGGGTCATACCATGATACGCACTAGGTGCGCAACTTCGTATGTTCGGCGGCTGCTTTCAATGGCAGCCGCTTTTGTCTTTATCATACACTTGTGGGAGGTGTGTTACAATCGCCAGCAACAGCAAATCCAACGAACTGGAGATCAATGAGCAGATCCGCGACAAAGAGATCCGCCTGATCGGCGCGGACGGTGCACAGATGGGCATTATGAGCCCCCGCGATGCACTGAAAATGGCTATCGACAAGGACCTTGACCTGGTCAAGGTCGCACCGCAGGCCAAGCCGCCGGTGTGCAAAATTCTTGATTACGGTAAATACCGGTTCGAGATGCAGAAAAAGGAAAAGGAAGCCAAGAAAAACCAGAAAGTGGTTGAACTCAAGGAAATCCGCCTGTCTCTGAACATCGACACCAACGACTTCAACACCAAGGTGAATCAGGCTGCAAAGTTCCTGCAGCAGGGCCACAAGCTCAAGGTGAGCATCCGGTTCCGCGGCCGCGAAATGGCGCATACCAGCTTAGGTCTGGACGTCCATAAGCGTTTTGCCGAGGCGTTGGTGGGCAAGGCCGTCATCGACAAGCAGCCCAAGCTTGAGGGCCGCAGCATGATGATGTTCATGTCCCCCGTTCCCAACAAGTAAGAAAGTAAACTCTCTAGGAGGAAACAACAATGGCTAAAATGAAGCTCAAGACCCTTTCCGGCGCCAAGAAGCGCTTCAAGATGACTGCTTCCGGCAAGATCAAGCGCAATGCGTCCAAGCGCCGTCACATTCTGACCAAGAAGACCACCAAGCTCACTCGTGGCCTGCGTATGCCCAAGTACGTTGACAAGACCAACGAGGCTACTGTCAAGAAAATGATGCCCTACGGTGGCTAATCGCTACGACATTTAAAGGTCAGTTTACTACCAGTTATAGACAAAGGAGATATAAAACATGGCTCGTATTAAAGGCGCTACCATGACGCACAAGCGTCGTGCTAAGACTCTCAAGCTCGCAAAGGGTTACTACGGTGCTAAGTCCAAGCACTTCCGCATGGCCAAGCAGGCCGTTATGAAGAGCGGCAACTACGCTTTCGTTGGCCGTAAGCAGAAGAAGCGCCAGTTCCGCAACCTGTGGATCACCCGCATCAACAACGCTGTTCGTGCTCAGGGTATGAACTACTCCACCTTCATGAACGGCCTGAAGAAGGCCGGCGTCGAGCTGAACCGCAAGATGCTGTCTGAGATGGCCATCCACGATCCCGCCAGCTTCAATGCGCTGGTTGAGACCGCCAAGAAGGCTCTGTAATAGCTTGCTAAAAAGACTCGCGCACACGCGCGAGTCCTTTTGTGTTTAAAGGGGAAAATGGCAAAAAAGCGGGCAACCAAGGAAAGCTCTCCCCTCATCCGGCCTGCGGGCCACCTTCTCCCCCAAGGGGAGAAGGCTTGAGGCTGTGGAGCCTTCCCCTTCGGGGGAAGGTGTCGGCGGCCCCGACCGCCGACGGATGAGGGACGGCCTTCCGGCAGACTGCCGTTTCTCTTTATTCACACAATTTAGTTGATTTTATACAAAAGGGGCGCTACAATGGAAACGATCACCAGCCGCGATAACGCCAAGATCAAATACGCCTGTGCTGTACGCGATACCGAAAAGCAGCGTGCCGCCGACGGCGTGTTCTTTGCCGAAGGGCCAAAACTCTGCCTGGAACTGGCGAAAAGCTGCACGCCGCGCGTGGTGTATGCCACGGCGGCGGCGCTGGCCAAAACGCCGGAACTGGCAAGATTCGACCCCGCCGAGATCGCGCCCCATGTGGCGGAAAAGCTCAGCGGTACCAAGTCCAACCAGGGCGTGTTTGCGCTGTTTGAGACGCCCGTGCCGCCCGCTGACATTTTGAACACGGCCCGCCGCATCCTGGCGCTGGAGGGCGTGCAGGACCCCGGCAACGTGGGTACGCTGCTGCGCAGCGCCGCGGCCTTCGGCTTTGACGCCGTCGTGCTGGGGCCGGGCTGCGCGTCGCCTTTGTCGCCCAAAACGCTGCGGTCCTCGATGGGCGCGGCCGGGCGACTGCCGACGCTGCACACCGAGGATTTACCCGCGGCGCTGCAAAAGCTGCGTGCCCGGGGCGTCACGACGCTGGCAACGGCGCTGTACCGTTCCCGCCCGCTGGACGAGGCCGGAAACGACTTCCCGGGCGGGCTGTGCGTCGTCATCGGCAGCGAGGGCCAGGGCCTGACGGATGCCACCGTCGAAGCCTGCGACATGGCCGTGCGCATCCCGATGACCGACCGTGTCGAGAGTTTGAACGCCGCCGTGGCGGGCAGCGTGCTGTTGTGGCATTTCAGGGGCGTGTAAGCAGACATCCGGAAGCTGCTGCGCGGCGGCCAGAGGACTGGCCTCCCTACGGGGCAACAGCGGGCGTAGGGCGGGCAGTCCTCTGCCCGCCGCTATGCAGCCGAGAGGATAAAAGGGGGCATCCACCATGGACAAAACACTGGCTTGGCTCTGGCTGGCGGATGCCGTCGGTTCAGGGTGCCAATATGCGCGGGAACTGCTGGACCTGTACCCGGACCCGGCGGAACTGTACGATATCCTGCGTGTCGGGACCGAGGCCCCGCCCGCCTGTTTGAGCGCCCACGCGCTGGCACAGCTGCGGGATACGACGCCGTTTGACTATGAGGAACGGCTCGACCACTGCCTGTTGTCGGGCATCGATATCCTGACGCCCGACGAGGGCACCTACCCGGACCGCCTGCGTGATCTGCCCGATTTGCCGCTGGTGCTTTACGTGACCGGCAGCGCTGCCTGCCTGAACGGCGGGCGGTACGCGGGCATGGTGGGCACCCGCCGCCCCAGCGCCTACGGGCGGCAGGCGGCGTTTGACCTGTCTCTGGCGATGGCACAGGCGGGCGTGGTGCTGGTCAGCGGCATGGCGGACGGCCTGGACAGCGAAGCCCACCGCGCCGCCGTGCAGGCGGAGGTGCCCACCGTGGCGTTCCTGGGCACGGCCATCGATAAGACCTACCCCGCCGCCAACGCCAAGCTGCGCACCGCCATCGAAAAGGGCGGCGGTGCGGTCTGCAGCGAGTACCCGCCCGGCTACACAGGCCGCACGACCGGCACATTCTTGGCCCGCAATCGGCTGATTGCCGCCCAGAGCGAGGTGCTCTGCGTGGCCGAGGCCCGCACCCGCAGCGGTACGCTGAACACCGTGGGCCACGCCGAGCGGCTGGGCCGCCCGGTGCTGGCCGTGCCCGGCAGCATTTACAGTGCGTTGAGCGAGGGCACGAACGAACTGCTGTGTACCCACCGCGCCGAGCCGCTGTGCAAAGCCGCCGACGCGCTGGACATACTGGGGATTGGCGCAGAGACCGCCGACCCGGCACAGCAGCGGTTTGACCCCGCCGCCGTCAGCCCCGACGCGCAGGCAGTCTACGCCGTTTTGAAGCCCACGCCCCAGGGCATCGACGCCCTGTGTGCCGCCGCCCGCCTGCCCGCCGGCCGCGTGCTGGCGGCCTGTACGGAGCTGGAACTTATGGGCGGTGCACAGGCCCAGCCGGGACGCAGATATATTGCGCTATAAGATAATAGATAAAAGATAATAGATAATAAAAAAAGGAGTGCGCACAGCGCAAAATTTTGAGCAGGCCAACGGCCTGCGATCCACAATCTTTCTTATCCTTTATCTCTTATCTATTATCTAAAATACTTTTTCATTGAGGTAGCTTATGCCGAAATTAGTCATCGTGGAATCCCCTGCCAAGGCGAAAACCATTGGCAAGTATCTGGGCCGTGGCTATAAGGTCACAGCCAGCATGGGCCATGTGCGCGACCTGCCCGCCAGCACGCTGGGCATTGATGTCGAAAATGGCTATACACCGAAATATATCACCATCAAGGGCAAGCAGAAACTCGTCAAAGAACTGAAGGCCGAAGCCAAAAAGTGCGACGGCGTGCTGCTGGCAACCGACCCGGACCGCGAGGGCGAGGCCATCAGCTGGCACCTGGCGAACATTCTGGGGCTGGATCCTGCCGCGCCCAACCGCGTGACCTTTGATGAAATCACCAAAAAAGGCGTCAAGGAGGGCATGGCCCACCCCCGCGCCATCAACATTGACTTGTTCAACGCCCAGCAGGCCCGGCGCGAGCTGGATCGCCTGGTGGGCTACAAGCTCAGCCCGTTTTTGTGGCGCAAGGTCCGCAAGGGCCTGTCCGCAGGCCGCGTGCAGAGTGTGGCTGTGCGCCTGATCCGCGACCGGGAAATTGAAATTGAAAATTTCAAGCCCGACGAGTATTGGAACATCGACGCGCTGCTCCACGCCCAGGGCGACAAGAGCGAGTTCACCGCTCGCCTGGCCGCCACCGCCGACGGCAAAAAGCTGACGGTGACGAACAAGGCCCAGGCCGACGGCATCCTGGCCGCGCTGGACGGCAAGGACTACACCATTACCAAAATTGAAAAAGGCAAGCGCCGCCGCCAGCCCGCGCCGCCCTTCATCACCTCGACTTTGCAGCAGGACGCCAGCCGCGCCTTTGGCTTCTCGGCCACCCGCACGATGCGCGCCGCCCAGACATTGTACGAAGGCGTGGACATCACGGGCCACGGCACCGTGGGCCTCATCACCTATATGCGTACTGACTCTCTGCGCATCGCCGCCGAGGCCCAGGCCGCGGCCAAGACCTTTATTGCTGACCGCTGGGGCGAGAATTACGTCTGCAAGACCGCCCGCAAGTGGAAGAGCCGTTCCGCCACCGCCGCCCAGGACGCCCACGAAGCCATTCGTCCGTCTATGCCGGAGCTGACACCCGACGAGGTCGAGCAGAGCATCAGCGGCGACACCGCCAAGCTTTACCGCCTGATTTGGAGCCGCTTTATGGCAAGCCAGATGGCCGACTGCATCCAGGATACGGTGTCCGCATCCATCACGGCGGGGGATTACCTGTTCCGCGCGTCGGGCTTCCGGGTCGCGTTCGACGGCTTCACCGCGCTGTACGAGGAATCCACCGACGACACGAAGAAGAAGGAAACGGCCCTGCCCCCGCTGGAAGAGGGCCAGAAACTGGCGCTGAAAAAACTGACGGCGGACCAGAAATTCACCCAGCCGCCGCCGCTCTACACCGAGGCGACGCTCATCCATGCGCTGGAGGAAAATGGCATCGGCCGCCCATCCACCTACGCGCCCATCATCACGACCATCGTCGACCGCGGCTATGTGGAGAAGGACCAGAAAAAGCTGAAAACCACCCCGCTGGGCCAGGCCGTCAACACGGTCATGATGGAGCAGTTCCCGAATATCGTGGACGTGAAATTCAGCGCTGACATGGAGAAAAAGCTCGACGTCGTCGAAGCCGGTCAGGCCGATTGGGTCAAGACCATCGACGATTTCTACCAGGGATTTTCCAAGAGCCTGGAACAGGCCGAGAAGAACATGGAGGGCAAGCGCATCAAGGTCGAGGATATCCCGACCGATGAGATCTGCGAAAAATGCGGCCGCCCCATGGTCATCAAATCGGGCCGGTACGGCAAGTTTGTGGCGTGCTCGGGCTTCCCCGAGTGCCGCAACGCCCACCCGCTGGTCAAGGACACTGGCGGCCTGTGCCCACTGGACGGCGGCCATATGCTGGTGCGCAAGAGCGCCAAGGGCCGCGTGTACTACGGCTGCAGCAACTACCCCAAGTGCAACTATATGACCTGGGACGAGCCTGTGCCCGAAAAATGCCCCCAGTGCGGCAGCACCCTGTTTAAAAAGAAGGGCCAGCTGTACTGCGCCAAAGAGGGCTGCGGGTTTGTGAAGGCGATTGAGAAAAAATGACCGCTTTAAAGCCTCCCCGCAAAGGGGAGCCTGAGAGAGGACAAGTATGCAACTTAACATTATCGGTGCCGGCCTGGCAGGGTGCGAGGCGGCGTTGTGGCTGGCGGACCGCGGCGTGCAGGTTGACCTGTACGAGCAGAAACCCACAAAATTTTCCCCCGCGCATAAAAGCGAGGGGTTTGCGGAACTCATCTGCTCTAACTCCTTGAAAGCCGAGCGCCCGGATTCCGCATCCGGCCTGCTCAAAATCGAGATGAAGATGATGGGCAGCCACCTGTTGGACGCCGCCGAGACCGCCCGCGTGGCGGCAGGCGGTGCGCTGGCCGTCGACCGCGATGTGTTTTCCACCGCCGTGACGGAAATGGTGGAAAAGCACCCGAACATCACGGTCCATCGCGAGGAAGTCACGGCTCTGGACGAGAGCGCTCCGGTGCTCGTCGCCAGCGGCCCGCTGACCGAGGGGGCGCTGGCCCAGGCCGTGGCGGCGCTGACCGGCGACCATCGGCTGAGTTTTTACGACGCTGTTGCGCCCATCGTGACCGCCGAGAGCCTGGACTATGACAAGGTCTTTGCTGCATCCCGCTATGGCCGCGGCGAGGCCGACTACCTCAACTGCCCCTTTAATAAGGAAGAGTATGAGAACTTCCACGCGGCGCTCATCGCCGCCGAGCGTGCGCCGCTCCACGACTTTGACGGAGACCTGACCGTCTACGAGGGCTGTATGCCGATTGAAGTCATGGCCGCCCGCGGCGCGGATACGATCCGCTTTGGGCCGCTGCGACCCGTCGGCCTGCGGGACCCGCGCACCGGCCACCGCCCCTGGGCCGCCGTGCAGCTGCGGGCAGAAAACACGGCCCGCACGCTCTACAACCTCGTTGGGTTCCAGACGAACTTAAAGTGGGGTGAGCAGAAGCGGGTGTTCAGTATGATCCCCGGCCTGGAACACGCCGAGTTTGTGCGCTATGGCGTCATGCACCGCAACACGTTTTTGGAAAGCCCCAAGGTGCTGACCAAGCAGCAATTCCTGGCTGATCACCCCAACGTGTTCTTTGCCGGGCAGATCACCGGCTTTGAGGGCTATATGGAGAGCGCGGCCAGCGGCCTGCTGGCGGCCCACCAGATTTTGGCCCGCTTGCAAGGAGGCGAACTGCCGCCGCCCCCGGCGGCGACGATGTGCGGCGCACTGCTCGACTACATCACGACGCCGAACAAAGACTTCCAGCCGATGGGTGCAAACATGGGCATCCTGCCCCGCACCGAGGAGATCAACGCTATCCGCGATAAGCGGGAGCGCTACATGGCGCTCTCGCAGAACGCCCAAGATGCCATGCGTGCATGGACGGAGGAATACAAATGAAAATTTTAGTGGATGCCATGGGCGGTGACAACGCCCCGCTGTGTGTATTGCAGGGTGCAAGCCAGGCAGCAGCAGAGTTCGGCGACGGCATGACTCTCACGCTGCTGGGCGAGGAAAAAGCCATCCGCGACTGCGCGGCAGAAAATAAAATCGACCTTGCACCGTTTGAAATCATCAACTGCACCGAGAACATCGATATGCACGACGACCCGGTCAAGGCTGTGCGCCACAAGAAGGATTCCAGCCTTGTCAAGGGCCTGACCATGTTGAAGAACGGCGAGGGCGATGCCTTTGTCAGCGCCGGCTCCACAGGTGCGCTGCATGTCGGCACCAGCCTGATCGTGCGCACCGTCAAGGGGGTCAAGCGCCCGGCGCTGGCCACCCCGATGCCCGGCGCCAAGCAGAATTTCCTGCTGCTGGACTGCGGCGCGAATGTCGAGTGCCGCCCCGAAATGCTGAATGCTTTCGGCACGATGGGCAGCGTCTACGCGGAAAAGGTCATGGGCCGCACAGCGCCCAAAGTTGCACTGGTCAACAACGGCGCTGAGGACACCAAGGGCACCCCCACCTACCGCGAGGCGCACCAGCTGCTGAAGGCGAACCCCTGTATCCATTTTGCCGGCAACATCGAGCCGCGCTACATCATGGACGGCGAGGTGGACGTCGTGGTCTGCGACGGCTTTGTCGGCAATGTGGTCTTGAAATTGACCGAGGGTGTTGCCAAAACGCTGCTGGGGATGCTGAAAAAGATCTTCCTGCAGAACCTCATCACGAAGCTCAGCTACCTGGGCATCAAGGGCGGCCTGGGCGAACTGAAGCGGATGATGGACTCCGAGGAAGTCGGCGGCGCACCGCTGCTGGGCGCGGCCAAGCCGGTCATCAAGGCTCATGGTTCCAGCCACGCCAAGGGCATCAAGAACGCCATCCGCCAGGCCAAGCTCTGTGTAGCCAACGACCTGTGCGGCACGATGGAGAAGGCGCTGGGCGAGGTGGCCGCGCAGAAGGAAGAAGAAGCGGACGCTTAAAAGTAAAGCTGCCTTGCAGGGGCCGGGCATGCCCGGCCTGCAGCATAAAAAATACAGCCTGTAAAAGGGCAAGCAAGATAAGGTTGAGGGCCGGGCGTGCCCGGCCCCTACGGATTAACCGGAAAGGTGAAAGAAATGGCCCACAAGCCGGAAGAATTGCAGGAAGTCCTGCACTATACATTCAAAAATCCTGCGCTGCTGCGCATTGCATTGACCCACACCAGCTTTGCCAATGAGAGCAAGGTCGCTACCACCCACAACGAGCGGCTGGAATTTCTGGGCGACAGCGTGCTGTCCGTCGTCGTGGCGGACTACCTGTTCCACCAGTCCGGCCGCCCCGAGGGCGAGTTGACCCGGATGCGCGCAAGCCTTGTCAGCGAGGACGCGCTGTTCCAGTTTGCCCAGGAGATCCACCTGGGCGAGTACCTGCGCCTGGGCCACGGCGAGGATCTGGGCGGCGGCCGCAACCGGCCCAGCGTCGTGTCTGACGCGTTCGAGGCCGTCATTGCCGCACTGTATCTGGACGGCGGCATGGAGACCGCCCGCAGCTTCATCCTGCCCTTCATCACCGAGGGCAAGACCGCCGAGGACGACTACAAGACCCGTTTGCAGGAGGTCGTGCAGCAGGATCCCAGCGCCGTGCTGAAATACGAAGTCACCGGCGAGACCGGCCCCGACCACGACAAGCAGTTCACCGTCTGCGTCTGGCGCAACGGCCAGCTTTTGGCCGAGGGCAAAGGCCGCAGCAAGAAAGCCGCCGAACAGCACGCCGCAAAGGTGGCGCTGGAAAAACTGCAGTAATATTGCCGTTTAATGATGCTCTGTAGGGGCCGGGTATGCCCGGCCCGCGGCATAAAAATCGCAGCCCGTTTACGGGTATACAGGGCGGGGTTGAGGGCCGGGCATGCCCGGCCCCTACGACCAGACAGAATCGAAAGGTAACACTACTTCAATGCGCCTGAAAGAACTGGAAATCCAAGGCTTTAAGTCCTTCCCCGATAAGACGAAGATCTCGATCGGGCAGGGCATTACCGGCGTTGTCGGACCCAACGGCTCGGGCAAATCGAATATCTCCGACTCCATCCGCTGGGTGCTGGGCGAGACCAGCTCCAAACAGCTGCGCGGTTCGGGCAAGATGGAGGACGTCATCTTCGGCGGCACCCAGACCCGCGGTGCCATGGGCTATGCGTCGGTCGCACTGACCATCGACAACAGCGACCACGGCCTGGACATGGACGCCGACGAAGTCACCATCGGTCGCCGCTACTACCGGAGCGGCGAAAGTGAATACTCCATCAACGGCCAGAGCGTCCGCTTAAAGGACGTGTACGAGCTGCTGCTGGACACCGGCATTGGCCGCGACGGCTACGCCATCGTCGGCCAGGGCCGCATTGCCGAGATCGTTGGCGCAAAATCCGCAGAGCGCCGTGAAATTTTTGAGGAAGCCTCCGGCATCGCCAAATACCGCTACCGTAAAAATGAGGCCGAGCGCCGCCTGGACGCCGCCGAGGGCAACTTAGAGCGCCTGCGCGACATTTTGGGCGAACTGGAAAAGCGCGTCGGCCCGCTGAAGCGCGACAGCGAGAAGGCCCAGCAGTTTCTGGAATTGAGCGAGAAGCGCAAGAGTCTGGAAATTACGCTGTGGGTCGATGCCATCCGCCGCGCCAACGATACACTGCGCGATCAGCAGCGCAAGTACGAGGCCGCAGAGGCCGACTACGACCGTCTGAGCCGCCAGCTGGACGCTTTTGATGAAAAAAACGCGGATCTGCGCGAAGAAACGCAGCAGCTCATGCTGAAAGTCGAGCAGGCCAATGCCGATATCCGCGCCATTACCGAGGCCAACGCCGGCAGCGAGAGCGAGATCGCCGTCTTGAAAAACGAGAGCGAGCACAGCCGGTTCCGCATCGACGAGGCAAATACCGAGCTGGAACGCGCGGGCCAGGGCCGGGAAAGCATTGACCGCGAGGCCGCCGACCACCGTGCCGCCATCGACGCTTTAAAGGACGGCATGGCTGCGCTGGACACCCGCGTGGCCGAGCTGCGCGAGGCCCTGCACGCGCTGGAAGAAAAGGCCGCCGCAAGCGGCGAGCGCCGCGACGTCATTGACGCCGCCATGGCCCGCCTGCAGGACACCGCCACCGCCGCCAAGGTCCGCGCCGCGTCGGCACAGTCGGCAGGGGAGGCCGCCGCCAACCGCCTGGCCGAAGCCAGGCAGCAGGCCGAGACTTTGCAGACCGACGCTGCTGCCACCGACGAGGAACGCCGCCGCGCCGAGCGCCGCTTCAAGGACGCCCAGGAGGCCGTGACCCGCAACGACAACATCAAGGCGGGCCTAAAACTCAAGCTCGACAGCCGCCGCCGCCAGCAGGCCGAAGCTGCCGACAACCTGCAAAAGGCTGACCGCGAGAAATCCGCCGCCGCCCAGCGCATCCATATTTTAGAGGATCTGGAGCGCAACATGGACGGCTACCAGCAGAGCGTCAAGGCCGTCATGCGTGCCGCAGGCGGCGGGCGTCTGCGGGGCATCATCGGCCCGGTGGCGGGCATCATCACCGTCGAAAAAGGCTATGAGACAGCCATCGAGACGGCCCTCGGCTTTGCGCTGCAAAACATCGTGGTCGAGGATCAGGGCTGTGCACGCGCCGCCATCGGCTTTTTGAAGGACGAGCGCGCAGGCCGCGCAACGTTTCTGCCGCTGGACACCGTGCAGGGCAGCCGCTTTACAGGCCGCCTGACCGGCACGGCGGAAGTCGCCGCCGATCTCGTTAAGACAAACCAAAAATATCAGCATATTATCGACAATTTACTTGGCCGCATCATCGTGGTCGAGGACCTGACCGAGGCCTCCGCCGTGGCGCGGAACCTCGGCTACCGCAACCGCATCGTCACGCTGGACGGCCAGGTCATCAACGCGGGCGGCTCCTTCACGGGCGGCTCCACGGCCCGCAGCGTCGGCGTGTTCAGCCGCAAACAGGAGCTGGACGAGCTGCGCACCCGGCTGAAAAAGCTGGAAGAAAAGCGCACCGAAGCCGAAAAGGAACTGGCCGCCCGCAAGGCCGAGGTAGATAACCTCAGTGCCCAGCTGGCGGGTGCCGAGGGCGAGGGCATGAACGCCGCCACCGAACACGTCCGCGCCGGGCTGGAACTGGAACGCCTGACGAAAGCTGCCGCCCAGTACGAGGAGACGGCCCGCAACATCGAAGCCGAAATTGCGAACCAGCAGGCCGCCGTGACCCAGAACGAGACAGCCCGTGCTGAGGCAGAAAAGGCCCAGGCCGACGCCGAAGCCGAGATGGTCCGGTACACCGCAGAGCTGGCGGCTCTGGGGGAGAGCACCGGAAGTCTCACGGCAGAACGAGAAAAAATCACCGGCGAGCTCTCTGAAAAGCAGATGCAGCGACTGGCCGACGAGAAGGACATCAGCCTGCATGAGGCCGCTTTGGAGGGCTTGCAGAGCCGTACCGGCGAGGCCGAGGCCCGCGCCCGGGAGCTGCACGCCGCCATCGACGCGGCCAAGGCGAAAATCGAGGCAAACACCTTGAAAATCGCCGAGATGGAGCGCACCCGCGGCGAAAACCAGCAGAGGATCGCAGCGGCGGAGGAAACCATCCGTTCCGCCAATGCGGCCCGCATGGAGAAGGAAGCCGCCATCGCCAAATTGGGCCAGGACAACCGTGCCCTGACCGACGAGCGAGAGCGGATGAGCGGCGAAATGGCCCGCCTGGCCGAGCGCCGCACCGCCGCCGAGACTGAACTGAACGACACCAACAGCAAGCTGTGGGAGGAATACCAGCTGACCGAGAGCGAAGCCCGCAGCCAGTGTGTGCCCTTCGAGAGCCTGACCGAGCTGCGCCGCAGCGTGACTGAGGTGCGCGGCAAAATTCGCGGCTTGGGCAATGTCAACGTTGGCGCGATCGAGGAATACAAAGAGGTCAAGGAGCGCTATGACTTCCTGAAAGCCCAGGTCACCGACGTGGAAAAGGCCAAGAGCGAACTGACCAAAATGATTGCCGAGCTGTGCAGCGAGATGGAAGAGCTGTTCACGACGAGCTTCAAGCAGATCAACACCCACTTCCAGCAGATTTTCCGGGAACTGTTCGGCGGCGGCCACGCGCGGCTCTACCTGTCCGACGAGGCGAACGTGCTGGAATCCGGCATCGAGATCGAGGTCTCGCCCCCGGGCAAGGTCATCAAAAACCTGTCTGCCCTTTCGGGCGGCGAGCAGGCACTGGTCGCTATATCGATCTATTTTGCCATCCTCAACGTCAACCCCGCGCCGTTCTGCTTCCTGGATGAGATCGAGGCCGCACTGGACGACGTCAACGTCGCGCGGTACGCACAATACCTGCGCCGCATGACCGACCACACCCAGTTCATCGTCATCACCCACCGCCGCGGCACAATGGAAGCCGCCGATGTTTTGTACGGCGTCACCATGCAGGAAGACGGCGTATCGAAGATTCTGCGGCTGGATCTGGATAATGTCAGTGCGGATTTGATTACCTAAGGCAACACCGCACAATTCCCGCCTGACGGCTTAAGCACCGCTTCGGCGGATCTCCGCGCCAAGAGCCGCCGCAAGCGGCGGTTGCGCTCCGAAGCGCCTCGCTGCGGCTCGGTGTGCGGCACGGCATCTGCGTTGCCAAAATGCTCGATAATACACAAAGTATTATCTGCGCTTTTGGCTTAGCATCTGCCGCACCTCGCTCGCCGTATCGGCACTTAGAATTGTGCGGTATTGCCCTAAAAAAAGGAGGCCGCCATGGGCTTTTTCAACTTTTTCAAACGTGATATTTCAGAAGAAGAATTTCAGGAACAGCAAAAGGTCAAGCGCGGGCTGGAAAAGACCCGCACCGGCTTTTTCCAGAACATCGTCAACACGCTGACCCACGCGCAGATCAACGACGACCTGTACGACCAGCTGGAAGAGCAGTTGATTCTGGCCGACGTCGGCCCCGCCTGCGCTGTGCGCCTGGTGGATGAGCTGCACGACGAGGTCGAGGAAAAGCACCTGAAAACCGGCCAGGAGGCGCTGGACACCCTGCGCGGCATCATCTGCCAGGAGCTGACCCCCCGCTACCCGATGGAGCTGGACGGCAAGCCCGCCGTCATTCTCGTCATCGGCGTCAACGGTGTGGGCAAGACCACGACCATCGCCAAGCTGGCCGCGCTGTACAAAAAGCAGGGCCGCCGCGTGATGCTGGCTGCGGGCGATACCTTCCGCGCCGCTGCCAGCGAGCAGCTGGAACTCTGGGCTGACCGCGCCGGTGTGCCGCTGGTGCAGGCTGGCATGGGCGCGGATCCCGCCGCCGTCATCTTTGATGCGGTCAAGAGTGCGAACGCCCGCGGCTATGACATGGTCATTGCCGATACCGCAGGCCGCCTGCACAACAAAAAGGGCCTGATGGACGAGCTGTCCAAGATCTCCCGCAGCGTCAAAAAGGCCAGCCCCGAGGCCAGCCTGGAGGTGCTGCTGGTGCTGGACGCCATCACCGGCCAGAACGCCATCAGCCAGGCCGAGGAGTTCTGCAAGGCTGCCAGCGCCACCGGCGTGGTGCTGACCAAGCTGGACGGCACGCCCCGCGGCGGCTGCGCGGTTTCGGTGTGGGAGAATCTGGGCCTGCCCATCCGGTTCATCGGTGTCGGCGAGAAAATCGACGACCTGATGGAGTTTGACGCCCAGACCTTTGTGGAAAGCCTGCTGCCGGAATCGGCCCTGCAGAAAGAGGAACAGAAAGAAGAAGAGGAGGGCGAAGCATGATCGTCTGCGCCGCCAGCAACAATGCGGGCAAGCTGAAAGAGCTGCGCCGCATTTTGGAACGCATGGGGCATGAGGTCAAGAGTCTGCGGGAGCTTGGCATCACCCTGGACCCCGAGGAGACCGGCACGACGTTTGCCGAAAACGCCCGCATCAAGGCTGAGGCCTTCTGCAAGGCCAGCGGCCTGCCAACCGTGGCCGATGACTCGGGCCTTTGCACCGATGCATTGAACGGTGCGCCCGGTGTGTACAGCGCCCGCTATGCCGGGCATCACGGCGATGACGACGCCAACAACGCAAAGCTGCTGCAAGAAATGGCCGATGTGCCCGCCGAACAGCGCGGCGCAAAGTTTGTCTCGGCGGTCTGCTTTATGCTGCCCGATGGCCGCGCACTGGAAGTCGAGGGCGAGTGCCCGGGCCGCATTGCGTTCAGCCTGCAGAACGGCGATTACGGCTTTGGCTACGATCCGCTGTTCATCCCCGACGAGTATGGCGCACCCGATGGCAAGCACCCCAACGCCGAGGCCCGCAGCTATGCCCAGCTTACCCCAGACGAGAAGGACGCCATCAGCCATAGAGGCCGGGCGATGGAGAAGCTGGAAGAAAAGCTGCCCGCGTTTTTGAAGTAATAACAGTCCGTAGGGGTCGGGCATGCCCGACCCTCAACATGAAAAATACTACCCGTTCAAGGGCAGGCAAGGCAAGGCCGAGGGCCGGGCGTGCCCGGCCCCTACCGCGATACGATATATACGATAATTATAAAGGAGAAACCCTATGTCTTTAACCAGCAAACAGCGCGCGGCTCTGCGCGGCGCAGCCAATACGATGGACCCTGTCTACCAGATCGGCAAGGGCGAGATCGACGAGACCCTGATCCAAGGAATTGCCGACTGCATCGCCGCCCGCGAGCTTATCAAGGTCAAAGTCCTGGAAAACAGCGAATATGACCCCCGCCAGGCCGCCGATATCCTCTGTGAGGCCGTCGGCTGCGAGTGCGTGCAGGTCATTGGCCGCAAGTTCGTCCTGTTCAAGCAGAAAAAAAAGGAAAGCGCCTACGCCGCTGTGCTGGCAAAATGAAGATACTGCTCTACGGCGGCACCTTCGACCCGCCCCACAACGGCCACAAGAACAACCTGCGGGCTGCGCTGGAACGGGTGCGGCCCGACCGGGCCATCGTCATGCCGGCGGGCACGCCGCCCCACAAACACGCCAGTGCCACCCCGGCGGAACTGCGTTTGCAGATGTGCCAGTGCTTTAGGGCGCTGTCCCCGGCAGTGGAAGTCAGCGATTGGGAGATACGCCAGGGCGGCCGCAGCTACACCGTCCACACGCTGGAAATGCTGCGGGACGCCAACCCCGGCGCGGAACTGTATCTTTGCGTCGGCAGCGATATGCTGCTGACGTTCGGCGAGTGGTACCGCTGGCAGGATATGTTAAAAATGGCCGCGCTGGTGGTGGAAAGCCGTACCGGCACGGACGATGCCGCCCTGCACGCCGCTGCTGCCAAGCTGGAACAGGCGGGCGGCACGGTGTTGTTTGCCCAGGCCGAAAGCTACCCCTGTGCGTCCAGCGATATCCGCAGCGGGAAGATACCGCCGGAAAAGTGGCCGGAGGTTTTGCCGCCGGAAGTGTTGGCGGTTATCCGGAAAAATAAATTGTATGGTGCCATGTAGGGGCCGGGCATGCCCGGCCCTCCGCATAAAAGCTGCTGGCCATTCAAGGGCAGGTAAGGCAAGGTTGAGGGCTGGGCATGCCCGGCCCCTACCGCCAAGGAGAGGGGAATATATAGCATGGATTACACCGAAGCCAAGAAGCTTGTGAAGTCAAGACTCGGCGAAAAACGCTGGACCCACACGAAGAATGTAAAAAAAATGGCAGTAAAACTTGCCAAACGCTGGGGTGCTGACCCGGAAAAGGCCGCTATGGCGGCAATTTTGCATGATTCCGCCAAGGAACTGCCTAAACAAGAATTGTTGCAGATTTTCGCCGATAATGCTATAATAGCAGAAAATGCCCCTGCACGCCCTTCGCCGGTGTGGCACGGTATAGCCGCCGCCATCCTGGCCCAGACCCAGTGGGGCATTACCGACCCGGAGATTTTGTCCGCCATCCGTTGCCATACCACCGGCAAAGCGGATATGTCCCTGCTCGATAAGATCATCTACTTGGCCGATATGACCAGCGCCGAGCGCGACTGGCCCGGCGTGGTTGAACTGCGCAAACTGGAAATGCAGGACCTGGACCGGGCCCTTTGCGACGCGTTAAAACGGAGCATCGATTTTGTGGAAGAAAAGGGCGGCACGCTGGACCCTGAAAGCGTAGCCGCTTACGAGTATGCAAAAGCACAGCTAAAGTAAAAACACTCCATACAGCAGGGAGGAAAAACAATGAGCGAACCGCGTAAGCTGTATACCGCCGGCGCGACCGGAAGCTCCGAGCAGGAGCAGTACGAGGCTGCCCGCCGCCGCGCCCAGCAGCTGGCCGAACAGAATGCCCGCCGCCGCACGGTGCAGCAGCCCATGCGCACGGCCCAGGGGCGGCACATCAGCCAGCGCCCGGCGGCCCGGCCCGAGCCGGAACCGATCCGGGAACCCATACAGGAGCCGGTGCAGCAGCCTGTCCAGCAAGCCGCGCCCCAGCCTGACGCCCGGCGTGAGCTGACCTATGCCCAGCGCCAGGCCATGGCCTACCGCGCCGCAGCTGAGCGCAAATACGGCGATACCTTGCAGTTCCAGGTGCAGCGCCCCCGCCGTACCGTGAACCGCCCGCAGGCAGCCCAGACGGCGGCCCCGCAGCAGGCACAGCAGGCCGCAAACCGCCTGTACGACCAGCCTGCGGCAGCCTCGCGGCAGCCCGCCGCTCAGCGCCCCCGCGCCCAAGTGCAGAAAATGGACCTGCGCGCCGCCCAGGGCAGCAAGCCGATGTATGACATCGAGGCCGCAGGCGGCATTCAGCTGGAAGACGCCGCACCGCGCCGCGCCAAACGCGCCGGTGCGCCCAAAACCGCCGCAGGCGGCAATGGCGGCCGCAAGCCCCCGCGTGATACCGGCGACGCCCCGCGCAAGTCCAAAGGGAAAAAGTCCGGCAAAAAAGGCGGCGACGGCAAGGGCGGCAATGGCAAAAAGAAGAAAAAGATCCGCTGGTGGCAGATCCTGCTCATCACGCTGCTGGTCATTGCGCTGATCTTCGGCGGCGCGTTCGCGCTTATTATGGGATCGATCGCCCCGGCAGGCGGCAGCATCAAGCTGAATCAGCTCATCAACACGCCGAAGGAATTCCAGGGCAAGGAGCTGAACTTCCTGATGGTCGGCATCGACCGCTCGTCCCAGAAGGAGGGCGACGACCTCAATGATGCAGGCGTCGATGACGGCAACACCGATATGATCCTCTACGTCCATTTCAACAACGAGACGGGCGAGATGAAGATGCTGCAGATCCCCCGCGACACGATGGTCACGACCGACCGCAGCGTGTCGGGCAACTACCGCATCAATAACATCGCTAAGACGCAGGCCGCGGACAGCAACAGCATGAACATGGCCGCCCTGTGTGAGCAGATTTCGAATATGTACCAGCTGCCGATCGATGGCTATATGACCATCCGTCTGGAAATGCTGGTGCAGCTGGTCGATTCGTTCGGCGGCATTGAACTGTACGTCCCGCAGGAGATGGATTATAAAGGCAGCCACCTGGATCAGGGCTACCAGACGCTGAACGGTGACGCCTGCGAGTTCCTGCTGCGTACCCGCCATGTCTACAACAACGGTGACATTGGCCGCCTGAATATGCAGCGGCAGTTCTACTCGGCACTGTTCCGCCGCCTGAAGAGCATCGGCAACATCTGGGACGTCGCCAAGCTGACCCCCGCCGTGCTGAACTATATGGAGACTAGTTTGAGCGCCTCGAAGCTTGTCAGCTTTGCGGTCAGTATGCTGAAGATCGACTCCAGCAAGATCATGATCTGCCAGATGCCCGTTAAGATGGCCGGAAAGTACAACGGAGAGTCCGTTGTCTACCCGGCCCGCCAGGAGGACGCCGACATTCTGAACCAGTATTTCCGCGAGAATACCGGCTTTGTGGATGCCAGCGAGTTGCAGCTCTGCGACGATGCGTCTGTGCTGGGCTTTGATTTGAGCGGCTACACGGCAACCGACGCGAACGTGCAGTATATGGGCCAGCTGAACCAGGAGGCCGCAGACGCCCAGCAGAACCAGAACCTGGACGGCTCGCACACGGTGGAGTATGTTGATTCCGAGTCCACCGACACCGCGGACAGCAGCAGCAATTCCACCGAGAGCGAAAGCCAGCCCGCCGCGTAATTTACACTAGGAGTTTACACTATGGAAAGCAAAGAACTTGCCATTCGTCTGGCGCGTGCGCTGGACGCGAAGAAGGCCGTCAACGTCCATATCCTGGCTGTTGAGGACCTGACCACCGTTACCGAGTATTTTGTCATTGCCACCGGTATGTCCACCACCCATGTGGGCGCCCTGGCCGATGAAGCCGAGTTCCAGCTGGACCGCGAGGGCGTCAAGGTGCTGCGCACCGAGGGCCACGACGGCAAGCGCTGGGTGCTGCTGGACTACGGCAGCGTCATCGTCCATGTCTTTACGCAGGAGGCCCACGACTACTACGACCTCGAGCACCTCTGGGCCGATGCCACGGTCGTGCCCGCCAGCGAGTGGATGCCGGACGAAGGTGCGGACGAGCAGTAAAAATGCGGAACGGCTTCCCCCTCGGGGGAAGCTGTCAGCGGCCCCGACCGCTGACTGATGAGGGGCAGACTTTCCCGTGGCAGCCTATAAACGGGCAGCGGCGGCACACGCGCCCCTCATCCGGCCCTGCGGGGCCACCTTCAGTCTACGCGCTAAGAGCCGCCTTCGGCGGTTGCGCTCCGACACGCGCCTGCGGGCGCAGCCCCTCGGGGGAAGGCTTTAAGAAGGTTACGACCCATCAAAAATTTATCTGTGGGGAGAAATTTATGAAGTACGACTTTAAAACCGTTGAGGCCAAATGGCAGAAGGTGTGGGAGGACGAGGATACCTTCCACGCTGAAATCGACCATTCCAAGCCGAAGTTCTATGCTCTGGTCGAGTTCCCGTATCCTTCTGCCGCCGGTCTGCACGTCGGCCATCCGCGCAGCTACACCGCGCTGGATATCGTCGCGCGCAAAAAGCGCCAGTGCGGCTATAACGTCCTGTACCCCATGGGCTGGGACGCTTTCGGTCTGCCCACTGAAAACTACGCCCTGAAAAACCATATCAACCCCGAGATCGTCACCGCCCAGAACGTGGCCCGCTTCAAGAGCCAGCTGAAAGCCCTGGGCCTGTCCTTCGACTGGGACCGTGAAATCAACACCACCGACCCCGAATATTATAAGTGGACGCAGTGGATCTTCATTCAGCTGTTCAAAAAGGGTCTGGCTTATAAGAAGGAAACGACCGTCAACTACTGCACCGGCTGCAAGGTCGTTCTGGCCAACGAGGAAGTTGTCAACGGCGTCTGCGAGCGCTGCGGCAGCCCCGTTGTGCAGAAGAACAAGAGCCAGTGGATGCTGAAAATCACCGCCTACGCTGACCGCCTCATCAACGACCTGGACGATGTGGATTACATCGACCGCGTCAAGACTCAGCAGCGCAACTGGATCGGCCGCAGTCACGGTGCCGAGATCAACTTCGACACCACCGCCGGTGATACCCTGACCGTCTACACCACCCGCGCGGATACGCTGTTCGGTGCGACCTACATGGTCATCAGCCCCGAGCACGCTTTCATCAAAAAGTGGGTCGATGCGGGTCTCATCAAGAACGCCGACGCTGTTGCTGCCTACCAGGAGGAAGCCGCCCGCAAGTCCGACTTCGAGCGCACCGAGCTGAACAAGGAAAAGACCGGTGTCGTCATCGAGGGCGTCAAGGGCATCAACCCTGTCAACGGCAAGGAGATCCCCATCTTTATCTCCGACTACGTCCTGGCAACCTACGGCACCGGCGCCATCATGGCCGTGCCCGCCCACGACACCCGCGACTGGGAGTTTGCCAAAAAGTTCGGCCTGCCCATCATCGAGGTCGTCAAGGGCACTGTGCCCAGCGACCTCGACAAGGAGGCCTTCACCGATGTGGCCACCGGCACGCTCGTCAACTCCGACTTCCTGAACGGCCTGTCTGTTGAGGATGCCAAGAACAAGATGTACGCCTGGCTCGAGGAGAACGGCAAGGGCCACAAGCAGGTCAACTTCAAGCTGCGCGACTGGGTGTTCAGCCGCCAGCGCTACTGGGGCGAGCCTATCCCCATGGTCTACTGCGACAAGTGCGGCTGGGTGCCCCTGCCCGAGAGCGAGCTGCCCCTGCGCCTGCCCGAGATCAAGGACTTTGAGCCGGGCGAGAACGGCGAAAGCCCGCTGGCCCGCCACACCGAGTGGGTCAGCACGACCTGCCCCTGCTGCGGTGCCCCCGCCAAGCGCGAGACCGACACCATGCCCCAGTGGGCCGGTTCCAGCTGGTACTTCCTGCGCTACTGCGACCCGAAGAACCACGACGCCATCGCCAGCAAAGAGGCTTTGGAGTATTGGAGCCCGGTGGACTGGTACAACGGCGGTATGGAGCACACCACCCTGCACCTGCTGTACAGCCGTTTCTGGCATAAATTCTTGTATGATATCGGCGTGGTCCCCACCAAGGAGCCGTACCAGAAGCGTACCTCTCACGGCATGATTCTGGGCCTGAACCCCCATGCGTTTGAGAACCAGCCCGACGCCGAGCGCAAGCGCCTGCTGGCCGAGTACGGCGATGAGAAGGGCGCACGCAAGGCCCTTGTTGAGAAGTACGGCGAGATGGCCGAGCACCCGATCGTCAAGATGTCCAAGTCTCTGGGCAACGTTGTCAACCCCGACGATGTTGTCAACGAGTACGGTGCCGACACCCTGCGCCTGTATGAGATGTTCATCGGCGACTTCGAGAAGGCCGCTCCGTGGAACACCTCCTCCATCAAGGGCTGCAAGCGCTTCCTGGATAAGATCTGGTCCATGAGCGAGAAGCTCGTTCCCGGCGAGGGCGTCCGCCCTGCGCTGGAGGCCGTTGCCAACCGCACCATCAAGAAGGTCGGCGAGGATATCGACGCACTGAAGGCCAACACCGCCATCGCCCAGCTGATGATCTATGTCAACGCGCTGAGCGATAACGGTGGTGCGACCAAGGCCGAGTACGAGCTGCTGTTGCAGCTGCTGAACCCGTTTGCCCCCCACATGACCGAGGAGCTGTGGCAGCAGCTGGGCCACACCGAGCAGCTGGCCTACCACGCCTGGCCCACCTACGACGAGGCCAAGTGCGTGGAGCAGACGATTGAAATTGCCGTGCAGGTCAATGGCAAGGTCAAGGTGCGCATCAAGGTGGCCGCCGCCATCGAGAGCGCGGACGCCATTGCTGCCGCCAAGGACGAGCCCGCCGTGGCCGAAGCCATCGCCGGCAAGACCATTGCCAAGGAAATCTACGTCAAGGGCAAGCTGGTCAATATCGCGGTCAAAGGCTGATTTTTAGCACGAACCCAAGGCAGAGCGAAAGCTCTGCCTTTTTTGTGTTGAAGAAGCCATTCAGTCAGCGGCCCCGACCGCTGACTGATGAGAGGCGGCCTTGCCTTACAACCCGCTACTGGGCGGCTGCGGCACACGCGCCCCTCATCCGGCCCTGCGGGGCCAAGGCTTTAGGAACCCCGCCACATCCATTGTTTACAAACCCGCCAAACTACGCTATAATAAAAGATACAATATTTTGACGAAAGCAGGTCACACCATGCTCATCAGTTTGATCGTACCCTGTTACAATGAAGAAGAAGCGATGCCGCTTTTTTATAAAGAAGCCTCCCGCGTGGCGGCTGAGATGAAAACCAGCCACGGCGCGGATTTTGAGTTCATCTTTGTGGATGACGGCTCCCGCGACGGCACCCTGCGCGTCGCGCGTGAGCTGCACGCTCAAGACCCCCGCGTGCGGTATGTCTCGTTCAGCCGCAACTTCGGCAAGGAGGCCGGTATCTACGCGGGTTTACAGGCCGCCAAGGGGGATTACGTCGCCACGATGGACGCCGATCTGCAGGACCCGCCTGCGCTGCTGCCGCAGATGCTGGACACGCTGCTGACCGGCGAATACGACTGCGCCGCCACCCGCCGCACCACCCGCAAGGGCGAGCCGCCGCTGCGCAGCTGGTTCGCCCGCAAATTCTACCAGATCATCAACAAGATGTCTGATACGGAGATTGTCGATGGTGCGCGGGATTTCCGCCTGATGAGCCGCAAAATGACCGACGCGGTTTTGAGCATGGCCGAGTACAACCGCTTCAGCAAGGGCATTTTCAGCTGGGTCGGCTTCAAGACCAAGTGGTTCGACTACGAGAACATTGAGCGCGTGGCCGGCACGACCAAGTGGAACTTTTGGGGCCTGTTCAAATACTCCATCGAGGGTATTGTCGGCTTCTCGACCACGCCGCTGCTGATGGCGGCGGGCGTGGGTGTGCTGTTCTGCCTGCTGGCGTTCATCGGCATTATTTTTGTCATTGTCCGGGCGCTGATGTTCGGCGACCCGACCTCCGGCTGGCCAAGCCTTGTCTGCATCATTCTGCTGTGCAGCGGTGTCCAGCTGTTCTGCACCGGCATCGTGGGCGAGTACCTGGCCAAAACCTACTTAGAGGTCAAGCACCGCCCCATCTACATTGTGGCCGAGACCGAAGAGGATAAAAAATAAACGATGGACTGGCAGAAAAAAGTAAGCCTGTGGTGGGCCAAAAACTTCCGCCCGCTGGTCGTGGCGCTGCTGGTCGGCTGCGGCGTACATTACACGATCTACGCTAACCAGCTGGGCACGATGGATGCCGTACACATCGGCGCACTGTACATTGCCGACGGCTGGCCCGAGCACCTGTATTGGGAAACCGAGCAGGGCCGTTGGGCACTGCACCTGGTGGATATGCTGCGCGGCGGCATCAACCAGCCTGCACTTTCTGCATTGCTGATGCTGTTCCTCTACGCGCTGGCGGGTGTGTTGCTGACGGATTTGTTCGGCGTGCGCAGCCGCACGGCAAAATATCTGATTCCCCTCACGCTGGTCTGTGCGCCCTATGTGGCGGAGATCGAGTTTTTCCACTATTGCAGCGTGTCCTATGCGCTGTCCTTCCTGCTGGCTGTGCTGGCGGTGCAGTCCGCTGTCTGCGGTCTACGCTTTGCCTGGCTGGCGGGCACGGTCTGTATGGCGTTCTCGCTGGGTATGTACCAGGCCAACCTGGGTACGGCGGCAGGATTGTGCGTCATGCTGCTGATTCTGGCGGTTCTGCGCCGCCCCGGCGCGTGGAAAGCCACCGGCCTGACCACTCTGCGCATGGTGCTGATGGGCGGCAGCGGCGCGGTGCTGTATATGCTGATTTTAAAGGTGTTCCTGCGGCTGTACGATGTGGGCCTGTCCGGTGTGAACGGCATCAACGCTGTGGGGCTGGACACGCTGCGCAGTCTGCCGCTGGGCCTGAAAAACGCCTACTTTGATTTTTACGCCTACTTCTTCACCCACGGCATTGCCCAAAACCACTATGGGCAGATCGCAGGCTACCTGCTGCTGTTTGTGCTGGCGGCACTGGCTGGGCTGCGGTGGCTCGTCGTGCTGCATGACCGCAAGGCCGCCGCTGCGGCGGTGATGCTGGTGGCCCTGCTGCCCGCCGCAGCCAATGTGACTGACGTTATCAACACCGGGGCCACTGTGGCGCTGCGGATGGCGGGCTCGCTGGCCATCGTGGTGCCGTTTGCTATCGCCGTGATCGACGCGGCTCCCGCGTTGACGGAACGGGCGTTCTCCTGGGGGATGGCGCTCTGCACGGCGTTCTGTGCGGTGCTGCTGCGCGGATTTGCCGTGCAGGTCAACAACGACGCGGCGGTCATGCTGAAACAAAAGACCACCGTTGTGAACCTCGCCAACCGCCTGTGTACCCGGCTGGAAGAAAACGCCGACTACCAGAACGGCGCCGAGGTCGTGATCCTGGGCGAGCCGAAGCGCGGCGCGTACCCGGAGGAATCCCCGCTCAAGCCTATGGCCGGGGAATTGGCGCAGTTCGGCCCGCTCTCCTACGACCCGACGTTCAACGCCCACGGCTGGTATGTGCTGGTGTGGGACGAGCTGGGCGTCCAGCTCAACGAATGCGCGGACGAGACTGTCCGTGCCATCAGCAATTCCGACGCGTTCAAGGCCATGCCCAACTACCCGGCAGATGGCTGTATCCAGACCATCGACGGCGTTGTCACGCTGAAGGTGGCAGATTTTCCGTTTTGAGAGCTGATAATGATGCGTGATATGACCAAGGGTGCCCCGCTGGGGCACCTCTTTCTGTATGCGGTGCCGCTGCTGCTGGGGAACTGGCTGCAGCTGGCGTACAATGCGGTGGATTCCATCATCGCGGGGCGGTTCATCGGGCAGGATGCCCTGGCCGCCGAGGGCGTGGCCGGGCCGGTCATGAACCTTGTAATTTTGGCCATCAGCGGGCTGTGCATCGGCGCGGGCGTGCTGATGAGTGAGGCGTTCGGGGCCAAACGAACCGACCGGCTGCAAGAAACGCTGGCGACGACGCTGCTGTTCGGGGCGGCGCTCTGCTGCGGCGCTGCGGCGCTGGGTTGTGTGGCGACGCCGTGGATACTCCGCGCACTGGCCGTGCCGGATGCGATTTTCGGCATCACAGCCATCTATCTGCGCATCACGTTTTTGGGCGCACCGTTCACGTTTTTCTATAACGCGCTGGCGGTGGGGCTGAAAAGCGTCGGCGACAGCAAAACGCCGCTGAAATTTTTAGCGTTCTCCGCCGTGCTGAACGCCGTGCTCGACCTGATTCTGATAGGTGGGCTGGGCTTCGGCATCGTGTGCAGCGCCGTCACCACCGTGGCGGCCGAGGCCGCCAGCGCCGTGCTGGCAGCCGTTTACATGGCCCGCCGCGTGCCGGAGCTTTGCCCTGGGCGCGGGCAGTGGCGCATCCGCCGCGACCTGCTGGGGCCGATCCTGCGCTATGGCTCGGTCACGGCTTTGCAGCAGGCGGTGCAGCCGATTTGCAAGGTGCTGATCCAGGGGCAGGTCAACGCGCTGGGCGTCGGAGCCATTGCGGCGTTCAACGCGGTCACGCGGGTGGACGATTTCGCCTTTACGCCGGAGCAGAGCATCGCGACGGCCATTACGACCTACATTGCCCAGAACCGGGGCGCACAGCAGAACGAGCGCATCCGCCGCGGTTTTGCCGTGGGCCTGCGGCTGGAACTGGGTTACTGGCTGCTGGTGGGCTGCGCGACGCTGGCATTCCGCGGGCCGATCCTCTCGCTGTTTGTGGCGGGGGAGGGGGCCGCCGACGTGGTGGCCCTGGGCAGCGAGTACCTGGGGTACATGGCGGTGTTCTATGCCCTGCCCGCGCTGACGAACGGTTTCCAGGGATTTTACCGCGGCATGGGCAAGATGACGACGACGCTGATCGGGACCTGTATGCAGGCGGGTCTGCGCGCCGCCGCAGCCGCTGTGCTGGCCCCGCGTGTGGGGCTGCAGGGCATCGCCTTTGCCTGCGCCTTCGGCTGGTGCGTCATGCTGGCGTTTGAGGTGCCGTACTATTTTTGGACGTGTAAAAAGAAGGGGCTGTGAAGTCTCGGCAGTGCAGCTCCTGTAGGGGCCGGGCATGCCCGGCCCGCGCGTGAAAGGCGGGCGGCCGTTTGCCTTTTGTGGCGCGGACGAACAGCGTTTGACCCCGGGTAACATCTACTGATTTGCGGGGCGTCGAGGACGCCGCCCCCCTACGACCCCGCCGTATCCACGACGGGTTTTTTTTGTGTAAAATTTCCCCAATATCTGCTGCGGCTGATTGTAATTTCTTCGACAAAATGCTACACTAATAATAGCTATCCCTGCATAAAATCTACCCGGAGAGAGGTAAACCGCCGTGCCAGAAGAACGCAAAGTCTACCGCAGCCCCGCCCGCGCTGCCGCCAAGGCCAGACCGGCCCAAACGGCGGCCCCGCGCCCGCCGCAGCCGCCCAAAAAGCCAAAGCGCCGCAGTGCCAAACGCCGCCGCAGTATGCTGGTACTGGGGCTGTGTTTGCTCTGCCTGGTTGTGGTACTGGTGGTGTCTGTGGTGCTGGTGCGCTGCACGGCCGAGCCGGAAGGCCCCGCCGCGCCGGACTTTGGCACGCCCGCCGACGCCTGGCAGAAAAACGAGCTGGGCTACTACTTCAACACCAGCGGCCAGGCCATGCCCGCAGCCGTGCTCAAGGGCATGGACGTCTCCAAGTTCCAGGGCGAGGTGGACTGGGAAAAGGCCAAGGCCGCCGGTATCGACTTTGCCATCATCCGCTGCGGTTACGGCGGCGAGTGGGACGGCCAGGAAGAAAACTGGGCCCAGGACGACACCTACTGGCGGCGCAACGCTGACGAGTGTACCCGGCTGGGCATCCCCTTCGGCACCTATCTCTACTCCTACGCGACGACGGTGGAGGAGGCCCGCAGTGAGGCCGACCACGTTGCCCGGCTGCTGGGCCTGACCGCCCCGCCGCAGGAAGGTCTGGACGACTACACCGCCGCGCCCTACCAGCTGAGCTACCCGGTCTACTACGACCTGGAAGATAAGTACATCAGCGGCGTTTTCCCCGCCGAGATGGCCGAGCTGACCGAGGCGTTCTTCTCCCGGCTGGAAGAGCACGGCTACACCGGCAAGCAGGGGCTTTATGCCTCGCTGAACTGGGTGCGGGGCCGCTTTTCGGATCCCGGCTTCGACCAATGGCGCGGCAATCTCTGGATCGCCCGCTTTGCCGACGAGCTGGGCTACAACGGCACCTACGATATGTGGCAGTCGACGTACAGCGCCCCTGGCGCGGACTACGGTGTGCAGAGCGAGACGGTGGATCTGGATTTCGTCATGCGGCCGTTTACATTTACAGGCGTGTCGGCCTGCAACGGCAAGACAGCAGCGCCGGTGCTGCTGAACGACACCCGCACCGATGAGCTGCACATGGATGGCAAGGACGCCTACGCCACGCTGGCGACGAATGAGCCGGGCGAGGACGAAGGCGGCCGCAGGGTCTACTGGACGACGAGTGACAAAAACATTGCCACCGTGGACAAAAACGGCACGGTCCGCGCCCGCACCGACAGCGGCGAATGTACCATCACGGCCACGCTGGCCGACGGTACCGAGAGCATTTCCTGCCTGGTGCGTATTGGGGACATTACGGTCCCGGTCTTTGCCACAGCAGGGCTGCACGGCGACCGAACGACGCTGGCGGACGCCGCCGCGCTGAAGGCCTCGACCCCGGATTCGATTTTGCTGGATGCGGGCGGGGCGCTGCACGGTACCCAGAGCGCCAGCCTGACCGGCGGTATGGATATGCTGTCCGGCTTCTCGGCAGCCGGGTACGACCTGCAGGCCATGGCGCTGGACGACTTCGCCTACGGAACATCCCGCCTGGTCAGCGACGCCAACATGGGCAGCGGCCCGTCGCTGGCGTCGAACCTCATCAACACCGACGCCACCGCCGTGTTCTACCGCTCCACCAGCTGGAACCGCAACCGCGTCACCAACGGTATGTACACGATCGTCGAGCGCGCGGGGTACAAAATCGGCTTCTTTGCGCTGAACGATACAGCCCAGGCAGCGAAAATTTCCGCCTCCAATGGCGAGTTCATCACGGCCCGCGACTGGACCGACACCGCGAACGAGCAGATCACGGCGTTGCAGAACGCCGGGTGCGATGCCATCATCGCCGTGGCGTCCACCACGCCGGAGGGGGATTGGCAGAAGGCGCTGCTGAACAGCGGCGTGACCGCCATCATCGACGGCACGACCGCCGAGAGCAGCGCGAACGTGCTGGGCGCGGGCCTGGGCCTGGACGGCGTGGCGCAGCTGAATCTGGTGTTCACCCAGGGCGGCGGCTGCCGCGCCGAGGTGCAGAGCGCCGTGACGGCGGACACCTTGCAGGCAAAACGCACCGACTGGGAAACCCTGGCCGCCAGTGCTGCCGCCGACGACCAGACCACGGCAAGTGATGCTGCCGACCCCGACAAGGACACCGAGGCCGCAGGCGGCAAGGACACCGCCGCCCCGACCGAGAGCGTTGACGAAGCGCAGCAGGCGGGTGCGGACGCCTACATTTACGCCGCCGCCAAGCTGGCCGGGCTGGACGCCGATGACCAGAGCATCTACTACACGCCGCTGTTCACCTACGCCGAGAACCCCGACACCAGCAAGACCATCAGCTTCGGCAACTATCTGGCGGCGCTCTACGCTGAAATTGTGGCAAACGACAACGCCGGCGGCCTGCCCGAGGGCACATCCGCTGAAGCCTTTGCTGGCGGCGTGACCGAGCTGGAATACGGCGATATCACCCGCGGTGACCTGCTGAACGCCCTGCCTGCCACGGCGCGCATCCAGCTGGTCAGCCTGCCCGCTGACGCGGCCAAGGCCCTGGCCGACGGCGGTACGGTGAGCCGCGTTTACCAGAACAGCCTGACCGAGTACGCGCCCGAGGGCGACACCGCCTACATCGTCACCGACACGGCCACGCTGGCGGCCCTGAATGTTGACTATACCGTCCTGCGCGACTACGGCGACGTATTCTGGGCTGTACGCATGAACATTAACGATCTGACGAATAATTTCAATGATGACTTTGTCCTGCCCGAGGCCCCGCAGTACGGCGTCGGGCGGCGCGGCTAAAGGATGAACGGCATCCTCCCGGGAGGTCGCTTTCTTTTGGCAGCAAAAGAAAGCTCGCAAAGAAAACTGCCGCTCTTTCGACGGAGCGGACCCGCGACCTAGGGGCTGCACGCCCCTAGGAACCCCAAAGCGGAAGTCGCAAGGCCCTTCGGCTACGCGAACGCAGTATTACTGTTCGCGCTTAACGCCTACGGGCCTTGCTCCACTTTTGAGTCGGGGAGACCCCGAACCCCCGCTGTGGGAAGTGCATCCGTAGGGGCGGGGCTTCTGCTCCGCCCACGCTGTCGGGGGAGGGCTGCCGCCCTCCCTTGCCCCTCTCACTTTTCCTCTGCTGCTCCGTAGGGCGGCCAGCCCTCTGGCCGCCGCACCTTTCTCATGGCACGACTTGGCACTTTAGTTGTAGGGGGCGGCGTCCTCGACGCCCCGCATCGCACCTTGTCCAATATCCCCATACCCCACCCGCCGCTCACCAAACATATGGATTATTTGACCAAAGGGGGCACCCACATGAAACTCACATTCCTCGGCGCTGACCGGGAAGTCACCGGCAGCTGCACACAGGTCGAAGCCGCAGGGCACCGCTTTTTGGTGGACTGCGGCATGGAGCAGGGGCGCGACGTCTACGAAAACGCCGACCTGCCCTATGCCCCCGGCACCTATGAGGCCCTGCTGCTGACCCATGCCCATATCGACCACTCGGGGCGCATCCCGTACCTGTACAAAAATGGCTACCGCGGCCCGGTCTATACCACCGAGGCCACCCGCGACCTCTGCGGCATCATGCTCGAGGACTCCGCCCACATCCAGGAGCAGGAGGCCGAGTGGAAAAACCGTAAGGCCATGCGCAGCGGCGCAGAAATGATCGAGCCGGACTACACGGTCGAGGACGCCCAAAACGTCATGAAGCAGTTCGTACCCTGCCCCTATGAGGCATGGCAGACCCTGTTCGACGGCCCCCAGGGGCGTATCGAGGTGCGCTTTACCGACGTGGGCCACCTGCTGGGCAGCGCGTCCATCTCGCTGCGCATTGCGGAGCCGGGCCGTGCGCCGGAAATCATCGTGTTTTCCGGCGATATCGGCAACCAGCACCAGCCGCTCATCAAGGATCCGGCCAACCCCGGCCATGCCGATTACCTCGTCATGGAGTCCACCTACGGCGACCGCAGCCACGGCCCCAAGCCCGACTACCTGGGCGAGCTGACCGCCGTGCTGCAATCGACCTTTGACAAGGGCGGCAACGTGGTCATCCCCAGCTTTGCCGTGGGCCGCACGCAGGAATTGCTCTATTTCTTCCGCCAGATCAAGGCCGAAAAGCGCGTCAAGGGCCACGACAATTTCCCGGTGTTCGTGGACAGCCCGCTGGCCAGTAAGTCTACCACGATTTTCAGGGAAAACTTCGCCGAGTGTTACGACGACGAGGCCCTTGCCCTGGTGCAGAGCGGCCAGAACCCGCTGCAGTTCCCGGGGCTGCACATCAGCGAGACGAAAGAGGAATCCATGGCCATCAACGGCGACCCGACGCCGAAAGTCATTATCTCCGCCGCCGGTATGTGCGATGCGGGCCGCATCCGCCACCACCTGAAATACAACCTCTGGCGGCCGGAGTGCACGGTGCTGTTCGTCGGCTACCAAAGCCCGGGCACCCTGGGCAATGCGCTGGTCAACGGCGCACAGGAGGTCAAGCTCTTCGGCGAGCCGGTGCAGGTCAAGGCCCGCATTGCGCAGCTGGGCGGGCTTTCGGGCCATGCGGACTGTGACGGTTTGGCCGCCTGGCTCCACGCCTTTGACGAGAAGCCGAAGTTCGTTTTTGTCAATCATGGCGAGGACGCTGTGGCCGAGCACTGGGCCGAGAAACTGCGCACCGAAGGCTACGAGGCCGACGCGCCGTACAATGGCTCGGTCTGGATCGCGGCCGAAGGGCGCGTTGCCTGCGCCGAGACGGGCAACACGCAGAAGATCATCCGCACCAAGAGCGCCGAGATGGTGCGCACCAGCGCTGCCTACGACCGGCTCGTCAACATGGGCAAGCGCCTGATGGAGGTCATCCGCCACAACCAGGGCGGCGCCAACAAGGACCTTGCCAAATTCGCCAGCCAGATCGCCGCACTGTGCGACAAATGGGACAGATAAAAAAGATAATAGATAAGAAAATTGGCGGATCGCACCGCTTGCGCGGCGCTCAAAATTTCGTTTTCGCCCTTGGGGCGAAAATACCACATTTTTTATTATCTATTATCTACTAAAGGAGTATTTACTTTGTGGCATCCGATCAAGCATTATAAAACGATCCATCATCATAAAATGCTGGTGATGAAGCACTGCTTCCGCTGCGGGCTGTACTGGCAGGGGCTGACCCATGATTTGAGCAAGCTCGCGCCGGTGGAGTTCTGGGCCGGTGCCAAGTACTGGCAGGGCACTTGCAGCCCCAACAACGCCCAGCGCCAGACCGAAGGATACAGCGCGGCCTGGCTGCACCACAAGGGCCGGAACAAGCACCACCTGGAATATTGGATCGACTACGCCCCGGACGGCGACCATGCCATGGCCGGGATGCGGATGCCCGAAAAATACGTGGCCGAGATGGTCTGCGACCGTATTGCCGCCAGCAAAAACTACAAGGGCAGCCGGTACACCGATGCCGCTGCGTGGGAGTACTACGACCGCAGCAGGGATCACTACATCCTGCACCCCGAGACCCGCAAACAGCTGGAAACCTGCCTGCTGATTTTACGCGACAAGGGCGAGGACGCGTGCTTTGCGCATATCCGTAAGGAACTGCTGGGAAAGAAAAAGTAAGCAATGCGGTCTATAAACAACAAAAGCCCCGTGGGCACAGTTTTTACACTGTGCCCACGGGGAAAGCTTTTTTTATTTCTCCGCCAGCCGCCGGTATTCCAGTGGGGTCAGGCGGAATTGGTCGGCAAAGGCTTTGGCAAATTTGCTCTGGCTCTCGTAACCGACCTGTACGGCGATGTCCTGTACCTTTAAGTCCGTGTGGGCCAGCAGGTCTGCAGCCTTTTCCAGCCGCTTGCGGCGGAAGTAGGGCAGGTAGCCGTCGCCCAGCACGTCGCGGCAGTAGGCTTTGAAGCTGCTCTCGCTGACGCCGAACTGCACGGCCAGCTCCCTGGCGGTGTGGCGCACCGACAAATCTGCCAGCATCAGGGTCTCGGCATCGCGCACCAAATCCACCTGCGCCCGGGGATACCAGGCCATCTGGTCCGCGTAAGGCAGCTGCAGCAGCATATAGAGCAGCCGCACCACGGCATAGCGAAGCTCGCCCGGGCTGGCATAGCCCGAGACGTCGAATTCGCGCCAAAGCTCGTCCACCAGCGCGGCAAGTTCGTCACCCATGGGGCAGTAATAGGGGCCGCCGGCGCAGAAATAGTTGATGATGCCGTGGACGTCCAGGCCCATCAGGGCCAGAAAGCCGCTGTCGGTCTGGGCGTCCGGGTCAATCCAGAATTGCAGCCCCTCATAAACGGCCCCGGGGTAGTAGTCGTCGGCCCCGGCGGCGGTCATGCTCACAGCGGCGTGGCCGTCGGCGGCGATGGTGCAGTAGTCCCCGGCGGGCAGCGCATGGCGGCCCCGGCGGCAGAACTCTACCGAGAGCAGGTGTGCCCCGGCGGCGGGCGGCGGCACGGCGGGGGCCGATGTGCCTGCGATATGCCGGAACGCCAGCCACACCCCGGACCCCAGCGTCGTGCAGACGGGGGCGGTATTCGATTGTGGTAATGTTGTGTTTATCATGGCAGTATTATAGCACAAGATGATGTGTGCGGCAAGAGGTTTTAAAGAAATGAGATGCTAAAAGGGACTAAATATGCGAATCTGCGTTTTTGTATAGGCGGTTTAAATGCTAAAAAGACTAAAAGTGCATAGCCGTCAAAATGACGAAAAACACCCCAGGAACACACGCCAAATTCGGCAATGTGCCCGGGGTGATGTTGTGGTTATTGATTTTCCCGGAAATAGTACACGGCACCGACCAGACCGGCGTCGTTTTGGAGGGCGGCGGCTTTGATTTCCAGCCCCTCCGTGAAAGCGGGCATGACCGACTTGCACACCTGCGCGGCCAGCGGATCGATCAAAAGCTCCTGCTGGGCGCTGACACCGCCGCCAATCAAAATCAGCTGCGGGTTGAAGATGTGTACCAGCCCGGCCAGGCCCTGCGCAATCTCGCTGATCCAGTCGTTCAGCACAGCCAGCGTGCGGGCGTTACCTGCGGCGGCTGCCTCAAAGATCGCGCGGCCGTCGGGGGCGTCCAGGCCCATCTTCTGGGCACCGCGCACCAGCGCCGTCGTGGCGGCGTACCGCTCATAGCAGCCGATGGCACCGCAGGTGCAGGCCACGCCGTCCAGCGCGTGCAGGCGGAAATGTCCCAGCTCACCGCCAAGGCCCCGCGCACCCTCCAACAAACGGCCGCCGGTGATGATGCCGCCGCCCACGCCGGTGCCTAAGGTGACACCGATCACATCGGTGTACCCCTTGGCTGCGCCGACCCAGACTTCGCCCAGCACCATGCAGTTGGCGTCGTTGGCGACGGTGACCGGCAGACCAAACTCGCGTTCCAGCGTGCCTTTGATATCCACGCCGATCCAACCCGGAAAATTGCCGCAGGTCCCCGCGACCACGCCGCGGCGGCTGTCGATCTGTCCGGTGGCGGACACGCCGATGCCCTCGAGCTTCGGCACATCATGGCTGCCCAAAAAGTCGCGGATGGCGGCCTGCACGGTGTCCAGGATCGGCGTCTTGTAGCCGTCAAAGCTGACGCTGCGCTCGGCGCGGCGCAGCACGCGGCCGGTGTCATCGACCAGGCCCAGCTTGACCGCTGTGCCGCCGATATCGACGCCCAGATAGGTTTTACTCATAGCGCACCTGCTTATTTGTGGTTGTTGATGGCGGCAGTGTAGCGGGCCGTGATCTCGGCCGGGCGGGTGATGGCACCGCCCACGACCAGCGCGAACGCACCGGCGTAGAGGGCCTGCACGGCCTGCTCGGGCGTGTGGATGTGGCCTTCGGCAATGACCTTGGCCGGGCACTCGCGGGCCAGCTGGGCGATAAAACCGAAGTCAACATCGTTGATGCCCTTCGTCTCGGGGGTGTAGCCGCGCATCGTTGTACCGACGAAATCCGCACCGGCTCCCGCGCAGGCCAGCGCATTCTCAATATTGTCGCAGTCGGCCATAACGAGCTGGTCGGGGTACTTTTCCTTGATGGCGCGGATAAATTCGGCGCTGGTCTGCCCATTGGGGCGCAGGGCACCGGTGCCCTGCACGGCCAGAATGTCCACGCCGCAGGCCACCAGCTCGTCGACCTCCTTCATCGTGACGGTGATGTACATTGGCGTGCCGGGGTAATCCTTTTTAATAATGCCGATGACCGGCAGGTCAACGACCTGCTTGATCTGGGTGATATCGCGCACGGTGTTGGCGCGGATGCCGACAGCACCGGACTGGGCGGCGGCCTTGGCCATCAGCGGCATGACGCCGCCTTCTTTCGTGTACAGCGGTTCGTGCTCCAATGCCTGGCAGGAGACGATAAGACCGCCCTGGATTTGGGTGAAGATTTGTTCGTGGGTCATAGTGAGGACTCCTTTCCATACGCAAAAAGGCTTCCCCCTCGGGGGAAGCTGTCACCGAAGGTGACTGATGAGGGCGGAGCTTGCGGCGGCAACCCGTTTACGGGCAACCATCAATAGCTTACCCCTCATCCGGCCCTGCGGGGCCACCTTCCCCCAAGGGGGAAGGCTTGGGGAATGCAAATTATTTCATCAAAATCTTGACCACGGCTTTTCTTACGTGGGTGCAGTCGGGCGTTTTGCAGCTGGGTTTGTGCAGCTCGCCGGGGAAGAAGATGGCGAAACGGCCATCGCCCAGCGTCATGCCGCAGTGATCGGGGGCGGACTTGAAACCGCAGTCGGCGGTCTCGTCAAACGCGCCCTCGTCCTTGCCCTCGGACGCCCAGCCCAGGTACTCGCCGCCGGTCAGATCGATTTGCAGATCGGCGTAGCGGCGGTGGTATTCAAACGCTGCGCCCTCGGCGTCGCGCAGGTCGGCATCCATCACGTTGACAAAAACCTTGTCGCCGTCAATGATGGTCTTGCCGTTTTCCAGCGCATCCAGCGTGTGGCTGTTCAGCCATTCGATGGCGGTGTCCAGGTTCGGGTGCAGGCCCTTGTAACAGGCAATGTAATCGAACGAATCTACGATCATTTTTTTACCCCTTACAGTGCTGCAATGGCTTCTTCGATCATCTTCTGCGCTTCGGCGACGACGGCCTCATCCTCGGGGGCGAGGTTGGCCAGCGGGGCACGGACGCCGCCCAGCTCCAGGCCGTACATCCGGCGCAGGATCTCCTTCATGACCGCGTACAGGTTGCCCTTGGCCTCGCACATCTTGTAGATGATGCGGTCAGCCTTGTACTGGATGGCGCGGGCAGTGGGGATGTCGCCCTTCTCGATCAGCTCGTTCATGCGGATGAACAGTTCGGGCATGACGGCGTAGGTGCCGCCGATGCCGCCGTCGGCGCCCATGACGCGGCCGGAGACGAACTGCTCGTCGGGACCGTTGAACACGGCGAAGCCATCCTCGCCGCGGGCCTGGATGCCGGCATCCTTGAACAGCTGGATATCCTGGGTGGGCATGGAGCTGTTCTTGACGGCGATGACGTTGGGGTTCTTGAGCATGGTCTGCAGCAGGGGCATGGTCAGCGCCGTGCCGGCCAGCTGCGGAATGTTGTAGATGACGAACTCGGTGTTGGGGGCAGCGGCGCTCATGGCGTTCCAGTAGGCGGCAATGGCGTCGTTGGGCAGGTGGAAGTAGATGGGCGGGATGGACGCGATGGCGTCAACGCCGCACTTCTCGGCATGGGCGGCCAGCTCGACGGAATCGGCGGTATTGTTGCAGGCAACGTGGGCAATAACGGTAATCTTGCCCTTGGCCTCGCTCATGACGGCCTCGAGAACGGCTTTGCGCTCGTCGGGGTGCTGGTAGATGCACTCGCCGGAGGAACCGCCGACGTAGACGCCCTTGACGCCCTTGGCAATCAGGTGGCGGGTCAGCGCCTTGACGCGCTCGGTGGAGATAGAGCCGTCCGGTGCGTAGCAGGCATAGAAGGCGGGGATAATACCGCGGTACTTGGTAATGTCTTTCATAAACAAAACACTTCCTGTTCATAAATAGATGGTGTTACGTTAAATTTTGAAGGAGAAGGGTGGTGCGGATATGTGGGATGCGGCGACACAGCGCGTCAAAAAATCACATTCTTGGTTTATGGAATGTGCAGGGGCGACCATCGGTCGCCCGCCAACTTGGCGCAGCATCGCGGTTTCCGGGTCAGTTTTCATACAAGGCAAACGGGCACGGGCGAGCAATGCTCGCCCCTACAAGAGCTTTTCGACAACCGGAACTTCCGGCGGTCGGATTTTTAGCCCTTAACAGCACCCATCGTGATGCCCTTGGTAAAGTACTTCTGGAAGGCAAGGAACACGATGATGATGGGCACGGCGGCCAGCGCGGCGCCGGCCATGATCAGGCCGTAGTCGGTGGAGTTCTCGGCCTGCAGCTTGGCGATACCAAGGGAGATCGTCAGCTTGCTGGTGCTGGACAGCATGATCAACTGCATGAAGTAGTCGTTCCAGGAGTTGATGAAGGTGAAGATGGCCAGCGCACCGATGCCGGGCTTGATGATGGGCAGCGCGATGCGGGTAAAGGTCGTGGCTTCGCTGGCACCGTCGATGCGGGCGGCTTCCAGCATCTCACCGGGGATGCCCTCGCTGAACTGCTTCATCAGGAACACGCCGAAAGGCCAGCCGACGATGGGGAAGATGACCGCCCAGATCGTGTTGTACAGGTTCAGGCTGCTCATCTCGCGCAGCAGGGGAATCAGGATGACCTGCTTGGGCAGCGCCATGGCGCAGACGATCAGGGTGAACAGAACGCTGCGGCCGACGAAGCGCTTTTTCGCCAGGGCATAACCGGCCATGGCGGAGGTGATGCAGGTCAGGATCATCGAGGCAACGGCCATAAAGACCGTGTTGATGAGCCAGCGGATGGCGGCGGGTACCTGGGGGCCGGACCACCAGATGATGTCCTTGCCGTCTTTGCTGAAGTTGCTGCTGAACGGCACTGCAAACTCCCACAGGGGGGCTTTCTGGCGGCTGAACAGCTTGGCGTAGTTCGTGGCGACCCACTCACTGGGCCACCATTCGGGCGTGGTGGCGTTGATGGACACCTGCGTCTTGAAGGAGCCGGTGATGATCCAGTACAGCGGGAAGGCAAAGGCAATCGCCAGCAGAATGATGACGATGGTGCTGAACACCATGTAGGGGGAAACTTTCTTCTTTTTCTTTTTGGTCTGCTCAGTGGCAGGCGCAGCGGTTTTCGTTGCTTCCATGTCAAATTTCCTCCTTTCAGTCAGACTGCGTGACCTTGAACTGCACAGCGGACAGCACGGCAATCATCAGGGCCAGGATAACGCCCATCGCGTTGCCGTAGCCGTACTTGTACAGCTTGAAGGCGGTGTAGTAGATGTAGTACATGATGGTATCGGTGGAGTGATTCGGGCCGCCGGAAGTCAACAGCTGGATCAGCGCGAAGCACTGGAAGGAGTTGATGGTGGTGATGACCAGGATGTACAGTGTGGTGGGCATGATCTGCGGCCACTTGATCTTCCAGAAGGCCTGCAGCTTGGTGGCACCGTCCACCTCGGCAGCCTCGACCAAAGACTGGTCGACGTTGCCCAGGGCGGAAACGTACAGAACGATGGGCTGGCCGACGGAGGTGGTGAGCAGGATCAGGATGATGCAGCCCAGGGCGTATCGGGCGTCGCCCAGCCAGTTGATGTTCTGGTCAATGATGCCCATGGATTTGCCCAGGTAGTTGAAGATGCCGTAGTAGTTGTTGAACATCCACTTCCACACGACGGTGACGGCGACGGAGCCGGTGACGACGGGCAGATAGAAGATGACGCGGAACAGTGAGGTCGCCCACGGCGGCATATTGACGATGGCGGATGCCACCCACAGCGAGAAGATGCAGGTGATGGGTACCGACACGATCACGATGATGAGCGTGTTGCGCAAGGCACCCAGGAACACGCTGTCGCGGAACAGGTTGATGTAGTTCTGGAAGCCGATAAAGACGTCGGCACGGTTCATGGTGGAATCAAAGAAGCTGGTGAATACGCACATCACCATGGGGTAGATGACGAAGCCGATAAAGAACACCAGACTGGGCAGCAGGAACAGATAACCGGCGATAGTCTCCTGCCGGACAAGCGCACGGCTCATCTTAGGCTCGTTCTTTTTGGCGGCTGTGTTTGCCAAGAGGATCGCTCCCTTCTAAATTTAAAATTCACAGGTGAGTTTCAATAAAAGCGGCGTCCCACCGCTGCGTTTGAGGTCAGAGGTCGGACGCCGTGGGGGGTGTTACAAAGGAAGAAGGAGGTTCTCAGCCGTTATCAGCCGGCAGCGGCTGCGTTTGCGGTGGTGCAGAACTCGGTAACGGCGGTGGTCACGTCAGCGCCCTCGCCAACCTGCTGCAGCATATTCCACCAAGCGGTACGAGCCTCGGCCCAGCCGGGAGTGACCTGATAGTAGTCGCCCAGGTAAGGCATGAGCTTCTGGTACTCGTTCATGACTTCATCGTCGGCGTACAGGTCAGACAGGGAGTTCTTCACAGAGAAGTAAGTAGAGGTCTTGACGGCCTTGGCGGTCTCGTCGGAGTTGGCCATGAAGTTGATGAAGGTCTTGGAAGCGGCGATCTTGTTCTCGTCGCCGTTGTCGAAGATGCCGAAGCCCCAGATGCCGCCGCACAGAGCGGGATCGCCGGACTCAGTGGGGAACGCCATGAACAGGATGTCGTCACCGTTGTTGGTGGTGCCGGCCGCGCTGTTGTCGCTGTTGGTCTGCTGGGCAATGTTCCAGCAGAAAGCCATCTGCAGGGTGCCGTTGCGGAAGAGGGTGATCTCCTCGCCGCCGTTGATGGAAGCGTCGAAGTTGATGCCGTCCTGGTTGTGCAGGGTCTCGATGGCCTTGACGTTCTCAGCGGAGTCAGCGGTGTACTTGGTGTGGGCTGCATCGGTGAAGGTGCCGCCGTACATATTGTTGATGATGGCGCGGGTGCCCTGGTCGCCGCCCTGGCCGCTGCAGTAGATCGCGCCGACGTCGGTCTTGCCGGAGTCGTAGACGGCCTGCACAGCCTTCAGGAAGTTGTCGGTGGTCCAGGTGTGATTCTCAGCATCCACGTACTGCATGGCGTCGGCAGCCTCAAACACGGTCTTGTTGATGGCCATGCAGTGGGCGGTCATGCAGAGCGGGAACTCGTAGTAAGCACCGGAGGAATCCTTGCAGGCGGACTCAACGCTGGCGCTGATGTCGGCCTTCTGGTCATCGGTCCACAGGTCGCTCAAGTCGACCATCAGGCCCTTGGCACCCCAGTTGGCGACCAGGCGCTCGGGGCCTTCCATAACGAGGTCGGGTGCGCTGCCGCCCTCGATGGCGGTGTTGACCTGGTCATCGCCGTTGGTGTAGTCAAGGTACTCGACCGTGACGTGGATGTCGGGATACTGGGCGTTGAAGTCAGCCAGCAGTGCATCGACGGACTCGGAGTCGCCCCACTTGCCGATGGGGTAGGTCCACAGGGTAATATCAGCGGCCTGGCCGGCCTCGGTGGACTCTGCGGGAGCGGCGGCCTCGGTGGAGGCGGCGGTGGAAGTGCTCTCGGCGGGGGCAGTGGAGGTGGAACCGCCGCCGCAGCCTACCAACAGGCTGGCAGCCATACCGGCGGCCAAAATCGCGGATACTTGCTTTTTCATACGTTGTTCTCCTTTTTTGCCTTTCGGCCTTGTTGGGGGCATCATCGTTCTGTGCCCCTCGTGATGCCTCTATTTTAGAAAACTTTTTTCATTTTGTAAAGATGTGAAATAGCCAAGAAAAACGGCCGTTTCTGTACAAGTTGCACAAAATTAGCTGCATGTAGTGCAGAATGCACGCAGAAATACAGCGATTTCGTGGGTTTGCGGATGAAAAGTGTTTCTTTTGCAGTTATTACAAAATGAAAACAAGTTCCAAAAAAGGAGAGCTCCCTCTGCGCACCGGCGGAAAAACAGCAGGCAAAAAAAGGCGCTCACCCATAAGATTTATTGAAAAGTGCCTTTGAGGCGGCCTTGGAATACTCCTTTCCCTGCGAAAATGAAAAATGTCAAATGAGGCATTCGTTTCGAGAAACTTTGCCTATTTTTTGCACAAATGCACAAAAATAGGCCGCAAAAACTGGAAGATAGTCACTTGCAACGAAGGCGTTTTCCCTATATAATGAAATAAAAGAAATAACTTTTCATTTTTAAGAAAGGGAGCCTCTTTTATGACTTATGAAAACATGACCCGCCGCCGCGTGCTTTGCTACGGCGATTCCAACACCTATGGCTATGACCCGGCCAGGGATGGACGTTACGGCGACGACGAGCGCTACCCCATGGTGCTGCAAAATCTGCTGGGCGACGGCTGGTCGGTGGTTGAGGAAGGCCTGCCCGGCCGCACGGCCGTGTTTGACGATGCCATCACCGAGGGGATGAACGGCCTGGCGCTCATCACGCCGATTTTGATGAGCCACGCGCCGCTGGACACCGTGACCATCATGCTGGGCACGAACGACAGCAAGAACCGGTTCGACTGCAGTTCTTATTTGATCTCGCTGGGCATTGTGCGGCTGGTGAAAAAGGCGCTGCACACCGAGTGCTGGCGCGACAACGCCAACCCGGATGTGCTGGTCATCGTGCCGCCGTCCATCACGCCGGAGTACGACAAGCTGAAATTCCGCGAGGAAATGGGCCCCGGCTGCCACGAACGCTGCGCGGGCATCGCCGCCCGGCTGAAACCGATGCTCGAGGGCATGGCCCATGTGCGGTTCCTGGATGCGAACACCCTGCCCGGGGCGGGATGCTCGGATGTGGATGGGATGCACATGACGCTGGAGGCCCACAAAGTTCTGGCCAAAGCCTTGCAAAAGGAACTGACGGGCAGTACACTATAAAGATAGGGGCGGAGCATTGCCCTGCGGCAGCAATCTATTATCAGGAAAATACACCGGAAAGGATCCATCCACCATGGTTGAGCAGAGTTTTTGGGAGATGCTGCGCACCAAGCGCGACAGCCTGACAAAATCGGGCATCATCGTCGCGGATTACTTGTTGCAGCACGCAGAGGACGCACAATATCTGTCCATCTCGTCGCTGGCGAAGGCCTGCGGCGTGGCGGAGGCTACGATTTTCCGATTCTGCCGCTCGCTGGGGTTTGATGGGTACAATGAAATGAAGATCGCGCTGGCCAAGGCGACGGCCACGGCCCTGCCGGTCACGCTGAAGCTGGAGCCAGGCGTGGATACCCAGACCCTTTGCACCCACGCCTACAATACGGCCATCGAGGCACTGAACGGCACCCGCAGCGCCCTGGACCCCGACGCCATCGACCGCGCGGCCACTCTTTTGCAGCGGGCACGGCAGGTGTATTGCTTCGGCCAGGGCGGCAGCCAGGTGTTGGCAAATGACATCTGGGCGCGGTTTTCCACGATTACCACCAAATTCCACACGGCGGGGGACAGCCATATGCAGGCAATCACCGCCAGCCTGATGGGGCCGGAAGATGTGGTGCTGTTCGTCTCCTACTCCGGCGCAACGCGGGACATGATGGACACACTGCACCTGGCCAAGGAGAACGGCGCAAAGGTGATTTTGATAACCCATTACGACGACGCGCCCGGTGTGGCGCTGGCAGACGTGGTGCTGCTGTGCGGTGCCAAGGAAAGCCCGCTGGACTCCGGCAGTATGCCGGTCAAGCTGGCCGTGCTGTTTGTGGCAAACGTGTTGGTGCTGCGCTACACGCTGGACAATCAGGAACTGGCGAATCTGTCCCTGACAAGAACGAGCCACGCGCTGGCGAATAAGCTGCTGTAAAAGAAAGAGCCTTCCCCCAAGGGAGAAGCCATGCAAACAATAACCGCCCGGCATCATTGCGATGCCGGGCGGTTACTTTTTTTGTCAGGTTAGGCGTAATTTTTTAAAATCCCATAGGCGGCGGCGACAAGGGCGACAGGCACCAGCAGGGGCAGCAGGGCGCCAAGCACCGCAAACACCACCAGCAGCGGCAGGGCCACCACGAACAGCAGCGTCGCCACAATTTTTGCCAGTCCCCAGGTCAGGTGAAACGCCAGCCCCACCGACTTGAAGAACAGCCAGCCGAAAACCAAAATCACAAACAGCGTAAACATCCTCTATTTCTCCTTTTTTATAAGGCAATACCGCATAATTCTAAGTGCCGATACGGCGAGCGAGGTGCGGCAGCTGCTAAGCCAAAAGCGCAGATAATACTGGATGTCTTATCGAGCATTTTGGCAACGCAGATGCCGTGCCGTAGCCGCCGGAGCGGTGCTTAAGCCGTCAGGCGGGAATTGTGCGGTATTGCCATAAGTAAGCATTTCAGATACAGGGTGTCGCTCCATCACCTTGTACTACGATTTTACCACGCGGGTTATTGCGCAAACAGGGAAAATTTAGAAAAATAGAGGGCGTTTTTTGCTGCGGAGAGAAGGAAAAGCGGGTCGTCAGGGGGCCGACCTCTGCAGCTGGTTACTCCGCCATCTTCTCCTTATAGATCTCCGCGTCGATCTGGCCGTTGGCAAGCATCCGCTCGGTCCAGAGCTGCAGCGTCTCCACGGTGACGGAGATACGCTCCAACTCTGTGCGGATGTGGATGAAATCGTCGATCTCATCATTGGAGATATGCCCGTCAGCGGCAATTTCGATGAGGCGTTCCTTTTCCTTGTTCATCGCATTCAGCGAGGCCAGCATTTCCAGCACAATGGCCGAAAGCTCCCGCATGGGCACCTGGGGCACATACTGCTCCCCGATAGGGCACTGGCGCGAACAGTAATAGTTGCACAGTGACGGCCGTTTGTACTTTTCGGCCATCGTCAGCACCTCGTCAGGGCGGGGGACAGTGCGCTCGTTCTCGATTTTTTCAATGCGCTCGGGCGCGATGGTCTCCAGCAGCTCACTGGCCTTTTCCCGGGTCAGGCCCAGTTCCTCGCGGGCCAGCTGGTAGCTTGTCTTGTTCTCTTTGGTGGATGTACGTCCCATAATCTGCTCCTTTTGTATGCTCCTGCAACAAGCCTAGCATATTTTACGCCCCGCCGCAAGGGATTCGACAGGGAATTTGTTGCACTTTGGCCGCAGAATTGCTATAATATATTCTGTAAATCTATATACACGGAGGAACTCTTCCCCATGAATTGGATCGATAAACTCGAACGCCGCTGCGGCGGGCGCGGCATCCCCTACCTTATCAACGGCCTGATGCTGGGCCAGCTGGCGGCGGGGCTGATCATCCTGCTGTTCAGCTGGCAGTTTGCCTACCAGATCGACCTCAGCCGCGCGTATCTCGCGGGCGGGCAGGTCTGGCGGCTCGTCACGTTTCTGTTTCAGCCCATCTGGCTGGGCAGTGCGCTGGGTGTGCTGAACCTGGTGTTCTACTTCTGGGTCGGCAACGCTCTGACCCGCGTCTGGGGCGACTTCCGCATGACGCTCTATATCGCCCTGGGCATGCTGGGCGCGTGGATCAGCTGCTTTTTGACCGGGTACGCCTCCTGCGAGCCGATCTTTATGAGCCTGCTGCTGGCCTACGCCTGGCTGTGGCCCAACCAGACCGTGCTGCTGATGGGCATTATCCCCTTCAAAATCAAGTATCTGGGCTGGTATGAGATGGCCTGGTGGGCGGTCAGCTTCTTCCGGGGCGGCTTCCCCACAAAAGTGTGTCTGGTGCTGGGGCTGGCTGGCTTTTGGGCGTTCTACGGCCGCGAGGTCTTTGACTGGTGCGTGGACACCGTGAAAAGCTGGAAACGCCGCCGCGACTGGGAAAACCGCAACCGCTGAAATCTGTAATTTTTAACATAGAAAGGTCGAGTATACTATGAAACTCATCACTGCGATCGTCAACAAAGAGGATTCCAAAAACGTCTGTAACGAGCTGTTGAAAAATAAGTTCTACGTCACCCGCCTGGCGACCACCGGCGGCTTCCTGATGGCGGGCAACATGACGCTGCTCATCTGCACCGACGACGCCCGCGTTGACGACTGCATCGGTATCATCTCCAAGTGCTGCAAGCAGCGCACCGAAATCGTCCCCGGCACGGCCACGCTGGGTTTGGGCATCGAGAGCACGATGCCGATGGAAGTCACCGTCGGCGGCGCGACCGTCATGGTCACCAACGTCGAGCGTTTTGAAAAGCTGTGATGCTGGAACGTCTGGCCGGCAATGATGCGCTGAAGTCCGAACTGGGCGCTGCCCTGCGCGGCGGTCGGCTGCCCCACGCGGTACTGCTGGTGGGCGAGCCGGGCTGCGGCGCGGGCTTTGCCGCGCGCTGCCTGGCGGCGGATTATCTCTACCCGCAGGGTGGCCCCCACGCCGAGGCCGTGCTGAAAAAAGAGGACACCGAGTGCCTGGTCTTGCAGGGCGAGGGTGCCAGCGGGCAGATCCCGGTCAAAAAAGTGCGCGAGGCCCGCGAGGCCATCCAGCGGTCGGCGCTTTCCACCGACGCGGCGGGCCGCGTGCTGTTTATTTACGGGGCGCAGAATTTGAACGGAACCCAGGGTTCTGCGGCCAATGCACTTCTGAAAATTATTGAGGAGCCTCCGGAAGGTGTATTGTTTCTTTTGACAGCACCTAACGCGGCGGTGGTGCTGCCGACGATTCGCAGTCGGTGCGCGGCGTACACGATTGCGCCGGTGCCTGCGGCGGACTGCGCGGCCCGGCTGCGCGCTGAGCGCTTACCCGCTAAGGCGGCGGACGAGCTGGCTTTTCTGTACGAGGGGCATATCGGCACGGCGCTGAAAAGCTGGAACGACCAGACGACGAAAGCCGCGCTGGGCATGGCGAAAACGCTGTGCGGCTACGCGGCCCAGGGCGACACCTACCGGGCGCTGGCTCTGCTGACAAAGTATGAGCGCGACAAGGAGGGCTTTGCGGCCCTGCTGTGGCAGCTGGACCAGCTGTGCAGCGCCGTCCTGCGCCGCCCGGCCTACGGCCAGGAACAGTGCGGCGGCCTGACACCGGATGACGCGGCAAAGATTTTGCGCGCCGACGCCGGGGCACGCCGGAGCCTGAACGGCAACGGCAACCTGCGCCTGAATGTAGCCGTGCTGGCGGGGGAGATAACGTAAAAAAGACTTCATTATATAAAAGGACAAACCAATGAAAGTAGTATCCGTCAAATTTAAAGAGAACGGCCGGGCGTATTATTTTGACCCAGGTGCGTTTAAGATCAAGGAGGGCGACTTCGTTGTCGTCACCACGGCCCGCGGTACCGAGTGCGGCGAGGTCGTCCGCGCCGCCCATGAGGTGCCGGGGTTCTCCCGCGAGGTCAAGCCGGTCATCCGCGTGGCCGACGCCGTGGATGTGCGCCGTATGCGCCAGAACCGCGCCGATGTGCAGCACGCCTACGAAATCTGCGAGCAGCGTATCGCCGCCCACAACCTGAAAATGAAGCTGGTGGACGCAGAATATACGCTGGATCGCAGCAAACTGGTGTTCTATTTCACCGCCGACAACCGCGTGGACTTCCGCGAATTGGTCAAGGATCTGGCCGCGCAGTTCCACACCCGTATCGAGCTGCGCCAGATCGGCGTGCGCGACGAGAGCAAAATGCTGGGCGGTTTGGGGCTGTGCGGCCAGCCGTTCTGCTGCAGCCGTTTCCTCAAGAACTTCCAGCCGGTGTCCATCAAGATGGCCAAGGAGCAGGGCCTGAGCCTGAACCCCGCAAAAATCAGCGGGTCATGCGGACGCCTGATGTGCTGTTTGGCTTATGAACAAAAGAGTTACGAATATCTGAATTCGATTACGCCGCAGGTGGGCAGCATCGTCCGCACGCCGGACGGCGAGGGCACTGTCATCGAGACGAACGTTGTGGCAGGCACGCTGAAAGTACGTTCCAATGTTGAAATTTTAGCTCCGCGCATCTATAAGAGGGACGAATGCGCCTACATCCGGGGCGGCAAACGCGCCCCGCAGGCCCCGGATAAAGAGGACGAATAATGGACTATAAGCGCGGTTAGTTGCGGCTTACCGTCGAAAAATTTCAAGATATGGCACTTGCCAAAATCCAAACAATGTGGTACACTAAGTACAACGCAGTAGGCAGAGCAAACCGACTGTGTGCTGCCCCGGGGAGCAGCCGTGCAGGGCCGGGACGGTACAAAATATAGATTCAGCACGGAGATAAGGAGTTCACGATGGCTCATACCGTTTCCAGCGAGTGCGTTGCTTGCGGCGCTTGTGTTGACACCTGCCCCGTTGGTGCAATCACCATGGAGGACAAGGCTGTTGTCGATGCAGCTTCCTGCGTTGATTGCGGCGCTTGCGAGGGCGTTTGCCCCACCGGTGCTATCCAGGCTGAGTAAGCTACATTAGCACAAATACAGCGCGTTCTCTCAGGCAAAGAGAGAACGCGCTTTTTGTTTTGTTTTGTATAGAGTTGTAGGGGCCGCATATGTGCGGCCCGCGCGTGTACGGTGGACAGCCATTTGCGGGAAAGCTGCGGGCGGCATATAGACCGCCCCTGCAAATCATTGGCCGGAGACAAATAGTTTTTCTTTCAAAACCTCCGCCGAGGGCTGGCCGGGGGCGCTGGCGGTGGTACCAGAGGTCACGCCGAAGGTGGCGGCGCTGCCAAAGGCCCCGCCGCAAAACCGTGTGACGGCCCCGATCGCGCCCATGCTCATCGTGATGAGCGGCACGCCCGGGCGGGCCGCGTGGGCGCGGGCTGTGGCTTCCAGCAGGCGGGCAGCGTCGGCGGCGGTGTGGGGCATCACGGCCAGCTTGGCAATGTCGGCCCCGGCGTCGGCCATACCCGCCAGCGTGTCGGCCATGGCGTCGGTGGCGGGCGTGCCGTCAAAATGGTGCTCGCTGTAAAGTGCCGCCGCACCCGCCGCGCGGGCGGCGTTGCGCAGGGCGTCGCGGTGGGGGCCGCAAGCCTTCCACTCAATGTCCAGTGCGTCCACGCCGCCCTGGGCCAGCAGTGCGCGGCAGTGGGCGGCGTAGGTGTCGGGCATCAGGGCCAGCTCCCCGCCCTCGGCTTTCGTGCGGATCGTCACGATCAGCGGCTTGTCCGTCAGGCTGCGCACCAGCGCCAGCGCGGCGGAAAAATCGACCTCGGGCAGGGGGTCCAGGCGCAGCTCCACCACCTCGGCGGCGGGGTCTGCGTCGGCGGCCGCGGCCAGCGGGCGCAGGGCACCCAGGCTGCGGGCAAACAGCGGCACAATGATACGCGGTGCGGCGGCGTCGAAAGTCAGACCGCGAAGGGTCAGCATAAAAATCATCCTCTCGGGGCAGTTTTTTCTATTTTAGCACAATTTGGCCGAAGTGTAAAACAACCGCGCTATTTTGCTTGCACAACCCCTGTCAATCGGGTAAAATGCTGAATATGAGGTGAGTTTTATGAGCAAAATCACGATTCCGGGGAACTCCATCCTGCTGTTGGAGGGTGGTTCGCTGCGCGGTTTGTACACCGCGGGCGTGCTGGATACCTTCATGGAGAACGACCTGTATTTCCCGGCGGTGGCGGGCGTGTCCGCCGGTTCGCTGAACGCAATGAACTATGTCTCCCGCCAGCCGGGGCGGTCGGCCAGTATCAACCTGCGCTACCGCCACGACCCGCGCTACTTTGGCCCCAAGGCGGCGCTGCGCGGCGGCAGCGTGTTTGGCCTGCAATTTATGCTGCACGACGTCAAAAAAGAAGTGCCGTTCGACGAGGAAATGTTCCGGAACGGTGGTATGCGGATGATTGCGGTGGCCACGAATGTAGCGACCGGCAAGCCCGCTTATTTTGAGAAAGGCAAGACCGATTTTGACTTCAATGAGGCCGTGCGCGCGTCGGCCAGCCTGCCGCTGGCGTCCACGCCGGTCATGCTGGACGGCCAGCCCTACCTGGACGGCGGCTGCTCCTGTCCCATCGCGCTGAACTGGGCGCTGAACCAGGGCTTTGAGAAAATCGTCGTCATCACCACGCGGCAGAAGGGGTTCCGTAAGACGATGCCCAGCCAGCGGATGGTGGAGCTGTACGACGATTTTTACGGCGATAAACCGCTGTTCTTGGCCGATATGCTGACCCAGGAGATGCGCTATAATACCCTGATGGATCAGCTGGACGAGCTGGAAGAGAGCGGCCGCGTACACTGCATCCGTCCCAATGACCCCATCACCATCGGCCGCTTTGAGGGCGACGAAAACAAGCTGCTGGACCTCTACAACCGCGGCCACCGCGAGGGGCGGGAAAAGCTGGAAGAATTGCGGACGTATTTGGAAAAGTGATTTTGCCTTCCCCCTTGGGGGAAGGTGGCCGAAGGCCGGATGAAGGGCGCGTTTGCCGATATGACCCAGTAAGGGTGCAGTAAGGCAAGGCTGCCCCTCATCAGACTGCTTCGCAGTCAGCTTCCCCCTTGGGGGAAGCCTTATTCTTGCAATGGCGGTCAAAGTGCGTTACAAAAGGTACAATTATGACATACACAGAGGAGACACCGATGGTTAAAGGCGTTATTTTTGATATGGACGGCCTGATGTTTGACACGGAGCGGCTGTGGGATAAAATGTGGGAACCTGCCTGCAAGGCGCTGGGGCTGCCGCTGCCGGAGAATCTGGCGGCGTTCAGCGCCAGCTGCCGCGGGCTGGCGGGGGATAACCTGCGCAGCCAGGTGGCAAAATACATCCCCGGCGACCCGCAGCGGCTGCTGGACAAGGTCTGGCAGATGGCTGACGAACGGTTTGCCCAGGGCGTGCCCTGCAAAAAGGGCCTGAAAGAGCTGCTGACCGCGCTGGATGATAGGGGGATGCCGCGCATCGTGGCAAGCTCCAGCCCGCGCACGATGATCGAGATGAATTTGCAGAACACCGGCACGGCGCGGTATTTCCACGACGTTGTCTCCGGCACGGAGGTCAAGCACAGCAAGCCCGCGCCCGACACGTTTTTGCTGGCAGCGGAAAAGCTGCACCTCGACCCGAAGGACTGCCTGGTGCTGGAGGACAGCTTCAACGGTGTGCGTGCGGGCCGTGCGGCGGGCTGCGTGACCGTGATGGTGCCGGACATGATGCAGCCGACCGAGGAGATCACGCAACTGTATGACCGCAAATGTGAGGACCTGCTGGAAGTGCGGGATTTGCTGATTGAGGGGAAGTTGTAATAAGCCTTCCCCCCGAGGGGGGCCAAAAAGCGCTTGCCTTTTCCTTCTGTTTGCGGTATACTGAATGTCGGCGGCCCGGGACGGGCCGTACATTTGCGCTGTACTCCCGAATTGTAGGAGACGGCAGCAGGAGGAAAATTGAATATGAAAAACCGTACCAACATCCGTTGGCTGACCCAGCTTGCACTGCTGGTGGCCATTCTGCTTGTGCTGAACTATACGCCGCTGGGCTATCTGCAGATTGGCCCGCTGTCGGCCTCGCTGCTGACGGTGCCGGTGGCAATCGGCGCCATGACGATGGGCCCCACGGCGGGCGCCATCCTGGGCGGCGTGTTCGGCGCGACCAGCTTTATCCAGGCGGTCGAGGGCAAGAGCGCCATGGGCGCTGCCCTGTTCCAGGTCAGCCCGTTCGGCACCTTTGTGGTCTGCTTTGTGGCCCGCGTGCTGGTGGGCCTGTGCGCCGGCCTGATTTTTGCCGCCCTGCGCAAAGCGATGCCGAAGAACGAGAAGCTCTGCTGTTTCCTGGGCGGCCTGGCCGCGCCGGTGCTGAACACCGTGTTCTTCATGGGCTTTTTGGTGCTGATTTTTTATAACTGCGAGTACGTGCAGAACCTGGCGAATACGCTGGGCGCAGCCAATGCGTTTATGTTCATTGTGCTGCTTGTGGGCGTGCAGGCAATTTTTGAGTGGGCTATCTGCTGCGTCGTGGCCGGGGCGGTTTCCCTGCCGGTGCGGAAATATTTGAAGATGAATTAAGAATTTATAATAAAAAAGGCGATGGAACAGGAAATGTTCCATCGCTTTTTATTTGTAGAGATGTAGGGGCCGCGCATGCCCGGCCCCTACGGTGTGGTGCCAGTGTCACACCGCCCCGTAAATGCCCTTTACGCTGACTTCGCCGGTAAATACGCGGGTGTCGCCGGATTCGTCGTGGACGATGAGACGGCCGTCGGCGTCCACATCGGTGGCGATGCCTGCGCCGCCGTCGTAGGTGACGCGGCGGCCCAGGTTGACGCAGCAGGCCTTGTAGCGCTCACGGTAGGGGGCAAAGCCCTCGCTCTCGTAGGTGTACAGTGCGCGGTCAAAGCCGAAATCCGTCAGGTACTGTGCCAGCCACTCAGGGTCGGTGTCCATGTCCACCGATACGCCCTGCAAGGCAAGGCTCGTGCCGTGGGGCAGGCCCGCGGCGTCGAAATACTCCTGCGGCTGGGCCAGGTTGATGCCGATGCCCACCACAATGCTGTGGCCGTCGGGGCCGACCTCGCACAAAATGCCGACAATCTTCTTGCCGCTCAGCAGCAGGTCGTTGGGCCATTTGATCTGGCAGTCAATATGATACCGCTCCCGCAGGGCGTCGCAGACGGCCAGGCTGGCAAACAGCGGCAAGGTGGCGGGCTGGACCAGGTCAGTCTTGATGACCGCCGTGTAATACAGGCCCTTGTGGGGGGCGTCGAGCCAATCGCGGCCCAGGCGGCCGCGCCCGGCAGTCTGGTGGGTGGTGTACACTGCGCCGATGGGGCCGAACTTGTCCAGGTTATGCTTGGCCCACAGGTTGGTACTGTCTACTTCCGGCAGATAGATAACGCTCTCGTTCAAAATTCAGGCACCCTCTTCCAGGTAAAACTGCATTTGCCGTTGGTGATGGTAATGACGCCGTAGCTGCCGCCGTCGCGCAGGCTGCCGGGGTTAAAGACGGTGGCCGCCGTGCCCACGCCGCGCACCAGCTCGCGCCGGTGGGTGTGGCCGAACAAGGCAACATCCGCGCCACGCTCCCCGGCACACTCGGCCAGGCGTTCGCTGCCCATCTTGACGCCGTAATGGTGGCCATGGGTGTAGAAGAACAGCACCCCACCGAAAGGAACCATTCCCTCGCTGGGTTCGTTGTAGTTCATATCACAGTTGCCCGCCACGCGGTAGATGGGGTAGGGGACTGGCTCTTTGCGCAGCTCCAGCGCGGCGTTCAGATCGTACAGACCGTCGCCGAGGTAGAACATAGCGTCGGCGGTTTCGTTATTCAAAAGCCAACGAAGGTCGCGCAGGCGGCCATGGACGTCGGAGACGACTAAGATTTTACACATAGGAAACTCCTGTTGAAAAAGGCTTCTCCCTTGGGAGAAGCTGTCTGCGAAGCAGACTGATGAGGGGCAGGCTTGCCAGGCTGCGCTTTTACGGCGCAGCCTGGGCATACGCGCCCCTCATCCGGCCTCGCGGGCTCGGCCACCTTTCCCCATAGGGGGAAGGCTTTTTATTGGATAAGCTGCTTATAAATTTCACCTTTACTAAACGGTGTCCCGGCGGCGGCCTGTTTGGCGGCGGCAGCGGGGGGCAGGCCGTTTGCCTGCAAGGCGCGGGCAGCGGCGACGGCTTCTTCCAAAGTCGGCGCAGCGGCCTGTTCAACGGCGGCGGGGTCGGCACCGGCCAGGACCAGCACATACTCGCCGCGGGGGTCGTTTTCTTTATAGTAAGCCACGGCCTCACCAAGGGTCGTTTTTTTGATCTCTTCGTGCAGCTTGGTCAGCTCGCGGCAGAGCGAGACAGAGCGTCCTGCGCCAAACGCCGCGGCCAAATCGTCCAGCGTGCCGCGCAGCTTGTGCGGGGCCTCGTAGAAGATCATGGTGCGGGTCTCGTTCTGCAAAAAGGCAAGGCGCTCGCGGCGGTCGCGCTTGGGCACAGGCAAAAATCCCTCGAACACAAAGCGGGCCGTGGGCTGGCCGCTGGCTGCCAGTGCCGTGACGCAGGCTGACGCGGCCGGGATGGGCACGACCTTGATGCCGCGCTCGTGGGCCTCGCGAACGATCTGCTCGCCGGGGTCGCTGATGCAGGGCATACCGGCATCACTGCAAAGGGCACAGTTTTCGCCCGCTTCAATGCGCTGCAAAATGGCCTCGCCGTGGTGGAGCGCGTGTTCATAGTAGCTGACCATCGGCTTTTTCAGCCCCAGATGGTTCAGCAATCGCAGGGTCACGCGGGTATCCTCGGCGGCGATGAAGTCCGCCATGCCGAAGGTAGCAGCCACGCGGGGCGGCATATCGTCCAGATTGCCGATAGGCGTAGCGACAAGATATAAAGTTCCGGGCAAAACGAAAACCCCTTTTGATATTGATATAGTATTATTATAGCCGTAACAGAGGGTAAGTGCAAGCAAAAAAGCGGGCAGCGCTGCCATTCGGCAGCGCTGCCCGTAAATTTATTCCCCGCTCCGTTCCTCAAACCCGTACTCATGCTCCTTGAGGGGGAGGATGGCGGTCTCGATGTTCTCAATGCGGGCCCAGCGGTTGGTGCGCTCGATCAAGGGGACCAGCGCGTCCAGCGCGGCGCGGTCGCCCTGGGCTTCCAGCGTGACACTGCCGTCCCAGTTGTTGGCGACCCAGCCGGTCAGCCCCAGGTGCAGTGCGGCGGCGCGGGCGTAATAGCGAAAGCCCACTCCCTGCACCGTGCCGGTGAACCGCCAGCGGCGGCGAAGGGTGCTCATGCGTCGATGCCGGTAACGGTGTAGTCCTTGGCCTCGACGGCGGCCTTCAGCTCGGCGTCGGCCACGTCATGGGTCAGGGCGACGATGGCCGTGCCCTGCTCGTGGCTGACCGTGGCGCCGGCAACGCCGTCCAGGGCTTCCAGGGCCTTCTTCACAGCGGCCTCGCAGTGGCCGCACATCATGCCTTCAATGTGAATCGTCTTGTTCATGGTGATTTCCTCCGTTTTATCGTTGATTTCGGCAGGCTGCACAGGGCAGCTGCCGGTGGGGCAGGTGGTGGGTTCAGAAATGGGTTTGCGGGCCGGGGCCTTGCGCTTCGGCGGGGCGTCGTGGGCGGCATTGCGCGGGTCAAAGGCGTTGAGCCGCAGCGCGTTGGTGACAACGCAGACGCTGGAAAGGCTCATGGCCGCCGAGGCGATCATCGGGTTCAGCGTGATGCCGATACCGGTGAACACGCCCGCCGCCAGCGGAATGCAGATGGCGTTGTAGAAGAACGCCCAGAACAGGTTCTGGTGGATGTTGCGCACCACCGCGCGGGACAGGCGCACCGCGGCGGGCACGTCGGCCAGATCGCTGCGCACCAGCACAACGTCGGCGGCGTCCAGCGCCACGTCCGCACCGGCACCGATGGCGATGCCGGTCTCGGCGCGGGTCAAGGCGGGGGCATCGTTGATGCCGTCGCCGACCATGGCAACGCGGCCCTGCGCCTGCAGGGCGCGGACTTCGGCTTCCTTGCCCGCAGGCAGAACGCCTGCAATGACGTGGTCGGCGTCCAGGCCGATCGTTGCGCCGATGTGGCGGGCCGTGGCGGCATTGTCGCCGGTCAGCAGCACGACCTTCAGGCCCAGAGCCTTCATCTGGTCGATGGCAGATTTCGAGGTTTTCTTGACGACGTCGGCCACGCCGATGACGCCCGCCGCCTTGCCGGCCAGCGAGAAATACAGCGGCGTGATGCCGTCGGCGCTCATGGCGTCGCCCGCCTGGGTCAGATCGTCAGGCAGCTCGCAGTGCTCGCGGATGAAGTTTGCGTTGCCGCCCGCGATGACTTTGCCCGCAACTTTGCCCTGTAAACCCTTGCCGGGGACAGCCTCAAAGTCGGCGACGGTGGTGTAGGAGAGCTTATCCTTGTCAGCACGTTCCAAAATGGCGCGGGCCAGCGGGTGTTCGCTGCGCAGTTCCAGGCCGGCGGCCAGGCTGAGCAGGAACTTTTCGGGCACGTTGCCGGTGCCAACGATTTTGACGACGCTCGGCTCACCGGTGGTGACGGTACCGGTCTTATCCAGCAGCACAGTGTCGGTGTAGCCGGTGGTTTCGAGGCTGGCGGCGGTCTTGAACAGAATGCCGTTCTTGGCACCGACGCCGCTGCCCACCATGATGGCGACCGGGGTGGCCAGGCCCAGGGCACAGGGGCAGCTGATGACCAGCACGCTGATACCGCGTGCCAGCGCGAACGTGAAGGTCTGGCCCAGCAGCAGCCAAATCAGGAACGTTGCGGTGGCAATGCAGATGACGGTGGGAACGAAGATGCCGGAAACTTTATCGGCCGTCTTGGCAAGCGGGGCCTTGGTAGCGGCGGCGTCGCGCACCAGGCGGATGACCTGGGACAGCGTCGTGTCCTGGCCGACGCGCTCGGCACGGCAGGTCAGGGCACCGTTCTGGTTGATGGTGGCGGCGCTGACAGGCGAGCCGGGAAACTTGTCCACCGGCATGCTCTCGCCGGTCAGGGCGGCCTCGTTCACAGTGGAAATGCCCTCGGCGACCGTGCCGTCCACCGGGATGCTCTCGCCGGGGCGAACCAGGAACAGGTCGCCGACATTGACCTCGCTGACCGGGACTGTGACCTGCTCGCCGTCGCGCAGCACACAGGCGGTCTGCGGGGCCAGCTTCATCAGGCTTTTCAGCGCGTCGGTGGTCTTGCCCTTGCTGTATGCTTCCAGCGTTTTGCCCACGGTGATCAGGGTCAGGATCATGGCCGCTGATTCAAAATAGAGGTCGTGGCGGTACTGTATGACCAAATCGTCATTGCCGGTGTACAGGCCGACGCAGATCATGACGATGGCGAACAGGCCGTAGGCCAGCGACGCGCCCGCGCCGAGGGCCACCAGCGTGTCCATGCCGGGGGCGCGGGTCTTGATGCCCTTCCAGCCCGAGATGAAGAAGGCACGGTTGATCCAGCAGACGGGCAGGGTCAGGGCCAGCTGGGTGACTGCAAACAGAATGGCGTGCCAACCGCCGCCGTGGAACACGCTGCCCAGCGGCAGGCCGATCATGTGGCCCATCGAGACATACATGAGGGGAACGAGAAAACACAGACTGGCAATCAGGCGTTTTTTCAGCTTCGGGGTCTCGGTGTCCTCCAACTCGGCGTTCTCGCTTTCGGCGGTGGCGAGGGATGCGCCGTACCCGGCGGCATCCACCGCCTTGATGATGCGTTTTGCGGTTGCGTCAGGGTCGGCATCGGGGGCGTAATCGACCTGCATGGAGTTGGTCAGCAGGCTGACAGCGACGGATGCAACCCCCGGCACAGCCGCCACGGCTTTTTCCACATGGCTTGCGCAGGCCGCGCAGCTCATGCCGGTGATGTCATAGCGTTGCATGGGGAAGGTCTCCTTTTGGTGAAATGGTAAATGCCTTCCCCCTTGGGGGAAGGTGGCCGCAGGCCGGATGAGGGGCGCGGTTGCCATAGCCGCCCGGGGAAGAGGGCGACAGCGGCAAGGCTGCCCCTCATCAGTCTGCTTCGCAGAAGGCTTCCCCCAAGGGGGGAAGCCTTTAGGTATCTACCTTATATTAAAACAGCTTTTCCGGTAAAAGTATGTCGCTTTTTGGCACCCTAGCCCAATCAAAAGTGCGGGCTAATTCCTGCGGGGTCGTGGGGGTGGGCTTGGGCTGCAAATTACAGGCAAAGGCCAGCTTGCCGATGATTTCCCCGGCAGTGTATTTCTCGCGCAGGTTTTCGAGGCTCTGGTCGCCGTCGCGCTTTGAGAGACGGCGACCGTCCGGTGCCAAAAGCAGCGGCAGATGGTAGAATTTCGGCGCGGTCAGCCCCAGCTCCCGGTAAAGCCAGAGCTGGCGCGGCGTGCTGGATAAGAGGTCACTGCCGCGCACGACCTCGTCCACGCCCATCAGTGCATCGTCCACGACGACGGCCAGCTGGTAGGCAAACACACCGTCGGCCCGGCGCAGGTAAAAGTCGCCGCAGTCGCGGGCAAGGTTTTCCGCGTAATGGCCCATATGGCCGTCCTCAAAGGCGATGACCTCATCGGGCACCTGCACGCGCCAGGCGGGGGCGCGGGTCTTGGTGCGCGCGGCGATTTCGGCGGGGGTCAGCCCGCGGCAGGTCCCGGCGTAGACGACCTGGCCGTCGCTGCGGTGGGGCGCACTGGCAGCGTGGAGCTGGCTGCGGCTGCAAAAGCAGGGGTAAACCAGCCCCCGGCGGGCAAGCTCGTCAAAATACTGCTGGTAGATGGCGCTGCGTTCGCTCTGATAGATTGGCGGCTCGGGGCCGTCGGCGGCCAGGCCCAGCCAGGCCAAATCGTCGATGATAGCGTCGGCGTAGGCGCGGGGGCAGCGCTGGGTGTCCAGGTCCTCAATGCGCAGCAGCACCTGGCCGCCCTTGCTTTTGGCGCTCAGCCACGCCAGCAGGCAGCACATCAAATTGCCCAGGTGCATCCGGCCGCTGGGGCTGGGTGCGTACCGTCCGGTGATCATGCCAGCGTGTAGGTGCCGTCGCCCAGGGCACGCAGATGGACACGGTAGAAGGCGGCCACGGCCTTGGTCATGGCCTCGGCGTCGGCGACGCTGGCCGTCTCCACGGCGCTGTGCATCGCCAGCTGAGCCAGGCCGATATCCGCCATCGGGATGGGCAGCGTGTGGCTCTGCAAATTGCCCAGCGTCGAGCCGCCGGCCTCGTCGGCGCGGTTGGTAAAGACCTGCACCGGCACGTCGGCCTTCTCGCAGATGGCGCGGAAAATCGCGCCGCTGACGGCGTTGGTCGTGTACTTCTGGCTGGCGTTGTACTTCAGCACCACGCCGCCGCCCAGGCGTACCGGGGCGCAGGGGTCGGACTTCTGCGGAAAGTTCGGATGGGTGGCGTGGGCGTTGTCGGCGCTCAGCATAAAGCTGTTTGCCATGGCGCGGTGCATGGCCTGCCCGCTGTGGGGGATGGCGTCAACAATGCGGTCCAGTACGTCGCGCAGGTAGCTGCTCTGGGCGCCCATCCGGCTCGACGAGCCGACTTCCTCATTGTCGAGCATCGCCCAGACCGGGGCGCAGGCACTGTCTGTCTCGGCGGCTGCATCCAGAAAGCCCAGCAGCGTCGTGGCGGCGCATTCCAGATCATCGATGCGCGGAGCCATGAAGAACTCACCCTCGGGGCCGATCTGGGTCGGGGCCTGGCGGGTCACAAGCTGCAAATCGCTGTCCAGGATGTCCGCAGTGTCCACGCCCAGTTCCTCCGCCACCAGGTCGGTCAGGGTGCGGCTGCCTGCGGGGCCCCACAGCGGCTGCATATCGACCTGCGGATTGAAGGTGTGGCCTTTGTTGATGTCGCGCTGGAAGTGGATGGCCAGCGAGGGGATGACGAGGAGATCCCGGTCAATGCAGACAAGGCGGCTCTCGATGCCGTCCTCGGTCTTGACGATGACGCGGCCGCCGACGGTCAGCGGGCGGTCCAGCCAGGTGGACATGATCATCCCGCCGTAGCCTTCGACGCTCAGGCGGCGGCAGCCGTCATTCTCAACGATGTCGGTCTTGATCTTCCAAGTGGGGGAGTCGCTGTGGCTGGCCACGATGCGCCAGCCGCCGATGGCGTGGTCCGGCACGCGCCAGGCCACCACGGACGAGCCGTTGCGGGTGGTGTAGTAGCCCTTGCCGGGTTCCAGGTTCCAGTAGTCGGCTTCTTCCAGCCGGGTAAAACCGGCGGCGCGCAGCCAGCTTTCAGCCGTGGCAGCGGCGTGGAACGGGGTGACGGATTCCTGCAAAAATTCTACGAGATCATCGTACATGGGTTGGTTTCTCCTCTTGAACAATATTCCGCACGGTTGGCGGTGATAACGTGGGACGGCATGGGGGCATGCCGCCCTACGCTTGAACTGCACACAACTATATTACCGCAAAAGCCTGTAAGAAACAAGTTGCAAACCTGCGAAAATTGTTCTATACTCAGTATAGCGAAATGGTCGGTTTTGACAAGTACGCACTTTTTGGAAACCGCTACCCAAAAGGAGAGTGAACCCCTATGCACCCGAACGAACACTGCAACTGCCGCTATGCCGATGTGGGCTGTGACAAGATGGAAGAGGTCATGGACCAGATCAGCGGCAAGTGGAAAATGCGCATACTCTTTATGGTAGGTGCCCACGGCACGCTGCGCTATGGCGAGCTGCGCAAGCTGCTGGACGGTGTGACCCACAAGATGCTCTCGAACCAGTTAAAAGAGCTGGCTGCGGACGGCCTGGTGGAGCGCATCGACTATAATGAGGTCCCGCCCAAGGTTGAGTACCGCCTGACCCCCAACGGAGAGGCGCTTATGCCGATTTTTGACGATATCCAGCGGTATATCCGCGGCCACGCCTGCAAGGATTGCTGCGGGAGCGGCGCAAAGCACGCCTGCTGTGAATAATATGAAATAAACGCGTAGGGGGAATCGTTTATGCGTAAATTGATTGCTGTTGTGCTGGGGGCTGCTCTGCTGGCTGGCTGTGCCGCTGCCCCGGCAGCATCGGAATCGGCGGCAGCTGCGTCCGGCACGGCGCAAACTACCCCGGCTCCCACCGAGGAGCCGACCGCGGCCGAGGACCCTGCGGCGTATGATACGACCGGCGAGCAGATCGATGTGTTGGATCAGCTGGTGGATTTTGGCGCGGACACAGCAGGCGGCAGCCTGAAGACTGCCAAAGCCGCTGCCGTGCTGGTAGAATATCTGAGCTGCTCGGATTTGGATGCCGATGTGATGGCTGACTGGTGCACGGGCCTGACTGACGACCAGAAGGAGCTGCTGGACCTGAACTGGCCCTGCATTTTGAGCGAGGCCGAGGCGATCTGCGGTGACCCTGCGGGCGAGGCTGATGAACTGATCACTGCAGGTGTGACGACGGATTTTGAAAACATGGCCCTGACCGAGGTGCCCGATAAGCTCGTGACGGTGAACACCGTGCTGACCGGCAAGGCGGGCTGATAGACAAACAAAAATGCAGAGGTGCGTTTTATGCCTCTGCATTTTGTTTTTTGACATCACAGGACAACTGTCCCCAAAATAAAACGGCGTTCGGTCTTATAATGTGGCAAGATTCGACAGCGGAGTGTGATACGATAGGGCTGTCAGGAAAGACAAAAAGGCAGCGCCGCGCACTTACTAGGAGGAAGTGCGCGAGCGCTGCGGTACAAAACTACTTTCAGATTTTTAGGAGAAAACTTATGGAAAACGTAAAAACCAATGCTCTTGCAGCCTCTTACCGTGCGGACCTGCTCTACTATATCGAGCGCGCCAAACTGGGCAAGTGCCCGCCCCACTGGCAGGCCTATTGCTTCGGCGAAATTGCCGATGCCAAGGGCACAGACAACTACCCCGCTGATGGCGACGCCCTGCTGGCTGAACTGCGCCGGCTGGTGGACACCGTACCCCAGATCACGAACCGTGACGAAAACGTGGCGGAAATTGCCGCCTACCGCGGCAGGATGCTGTTCTACTTTGACCGCGACTACTACACGCTGGCGGAACTGGTACACCTGCCCGGCAAGGACAAGTACAGCGCCTGCGTCTACATTGATGCCGACGGCAGCAGCAGCGACCGCACTGCCTACGCGAAAAACATTGCCGTGCAGGTGGATGAATGGCGCAGACAGAACGATATCCCGTTTGATAAGTCCACCATCGCCGCCCGCCCGGCGGACGCCGACGGCGGCGAGTTTGACACCATGGACGAGGCCCTGAGGTATCTGTACACCTGCCTGAATTTCCCGGACAGTGTGCTGTGCTGAAATAAAAAAGGCTTCCTCTTAGGGAAAGGCTCTTTCAATTACAGGTTATACAGCTCCGTATATTTCTTCTTTAAATACTCGGTGAAATGGTGCGGGTCGAACTTGCCGCCGCACAGACTCTCGACGATCCACTGGGGTTCCTTCATGCTGCCCCACTGCCAGACGCGCTCCTTCAGCGCGGCTTTCAGCGGCTCCATGTCGCCCTTGGCCCACTGGGCATCAAAGTCGTTCGTCTTGCGCAGGTCGTCAATGGCCTGTGCGCCGTAGGCACTGCCCAGGGCATAACTCGGAAAATAACCGATGTCGCCCATGGCCCAGTGGATGTCCTGCAAACAGCCGTGGGCGTTGTCGGGCACATCGACGCCCAGGTACTCTTTGTACTTAGCGTTCCAGGCGGCGGGCAGGTCGGTCACGGCCAGCGTGCCCTGGATCAAAGCCTTTTCCAGCTCGTACCGCACCATGATGTGCAGCGCGTAGGTCAGCTCGTCCGCTTCGGTACGGATCAGGCTGGGCTCAGCACGGTTGACGGCACGCCAGATCTCCTCGGCGGAGACGTCAGCCAGCTGGGCGGGGAACAGCTCTTTCAGCGTCGGGTACAGGTAGTTGACAAAGGCGCGGGAGCGGCCCACGATGTTCTCAAACAGGCGGGACTGGCTCTCGTGGATGCCCATGGTTGCGCCGTGAGTCACGGCGGTGTAGTCGTAGTCCGGGTTGATATTCAGCTCATACAGCGCATGGCCGCCCTCGTGGGCAACGCTGTACAGGTTGGAGAACATATCCCGCGCCATGTAATGGGTTGTGATGCGCACATCGCCGCGCCAGAACTCGGTGGTGAAGGGATGCTCGCTCTCGGACAGATGGCTGTGGGCGGGATCCAGCCCCCACAGCTGCATGATCTTCTCGCTGACCTTGCGCTGGGCGTCGATGGGCCATTCTTGGTCGAGGAAGTCGGTGCGGACGGCGCTGCCCCGGGCCTGGATGTCCGCCAGCAGCGGCACGATCGTCTCCCGCAGGGTGGCAAAAAATTCGTCGCACTGGGCGATGGTCAGGCCCTTCTCGTAGCGGTCCAGCAGCACCTCGTAGGGGTCGCGGTCGGGCGCAAAGTAGTGGGCCTGGGTGCGGCGGGCGGCGACGATCTTTTCCAGATACGGCGCAAAGGTGCTGAAGTCGTTGGTGCGCTTGGCCTTGACCCAGGCGGGCACGCTCTGGCTGCACAGCTTGGTGAAGGCGGCGTATTCGTCGGCGGGAATCTTGGCGATTTCGTCGTACTGGCGCTGCAAATTGCGCACCTCGGCTTTTTCCTGCTCGGTCTCGGCATCGGCGGCTGCTTCTTTTAAAAGGGCAGCCGTCTTTTCGTTGACCAGCAGGTCAAAGTTGGCGCGGCTCAGCACCTCGGTAGCCTCGGCACGGCCGTCGGCCGAACCCTCGGGCGCGATGGTCTCGGCGTCAAAGTCAATGACGGTCAGGGCGTAGAGATACGCGTACAGCTGCTTTTCCAGCGCACGCAGGCGGATGATGGAGTCTTTCATGTGTGGTGTTCCTCGTTTCAACAGAAATGCCTTCCCCCTTGGGGAAGGTGGCCGCAGGCGCGTGGCGGAGCGCAACCGCCGAAGGCGGCTCTTAGCGCGTAGACTGAACGGTGGCCGCAGGCCGGATGAGGGGCAGCCGCGGGAAACGCGCCCCTCATCAGTCCGCTTCGCGGACAGCTTCTCCCTCGGGAGAAGCCTTTACCTTCATCATACCACACCCGGCGGATTTTTTCCATTGCCAACCGGGCAAAATTATGGTATTGTGGGTATACTAAGTAAAAAGGAGGCCGCCCGCCATGCCGGAACAGCCGCTCGTCAGTGTCATTGTGCCGATCTACAATGCCCAGGATCATATTGCACGCTGCGTGGAAAGCATCCGCCGCCAGACCTACAAAAACCTGGAAATCCTGCTGCTGAACGATGGCAGTAAGGACGTCAGCCTGGAAGTCTGCAAAATGTACGCCAACGTTGACCCGCGCATCGTCCTTATCGACAAGGCCAACAGCGGCGTGGCCGCCACCCGCAACATGGGCCTGCGGGAGGCCAAGGGAAAATACCTGCAATTTGTGGATGCGGATGACACCATCCAGCCCTACGCGACGGAAATGCTGGTGCAGCGCGCCGAGGAAAACGGGGCTGACCTGGTCATTGCCCACTATAACCGCATTACGCCGCCCCGCCCCCGGGCCGAGGATGACCCCCGCCCCGAGCGCCCCACCAAGGTGCAGACCTACGGCTTTTTGCTGGAAGGCCCCATGACCAAGGAAGAATTCGCCGCGGGCCTGATGCAGGAACCGGCCAGCTTTTATTATGGTGTTATGTGGAATAAGCTCTACCGCGCCGATATCGTGCGCGCCCACGATGATATCATCTGCGCCGAGGATATGGACTGGTCGGAGGATCTGTATTTCAATTTGAGCTACATCCGCTATGCGGAAAAGTTCTACGCCCTCTCCACGCCGATTTATAATTATTTTAATACGCCCGGCAGTGCGGTCCACACAGCGCTGAACCCGGTCAACGTTGTTGCCACACGCGCCACGCTGTTTGCCTACTATAAGGAACTGTACGAGCACCTGGGCCTGTACGAGGAATACAAGCCGCAGATTTACAAATACCTGGTGGCCGTGGCGGAAGCGTAAAAGAATACCGTGTGTAGGGGCCGGGCATACCCGGCCCTCGGCCATAAAATAAAAGCGAGCAGCCGATGATGGGCTGCTCGCTTTTGTTATACCTTTTGCTCAAATAATCCGTGCCGGTTGCAGTACCAGTACAGCTTCCCATAGCCCCGGCGGCCGGCGGCTCCAACAGGGTGGTGTCGGGCAGGCTGCGGGCAGTCTCCCACTTGGAGACGATCTTGTCGCTGACGCAAAGCTGTGCGGCACAACCTGCGGAGCGTAGAGTTGTTACCAGTTGAAGGGCGCGGTGGTGATGTCGTACCACTCGCTGCGGTTGTTGACTTCCTTGGCCAGGAAAGCGTCCATGTCGGTGTAATAGCTGGTCGTGCCGGTGGAGACTTCGCTCAGATCATAGCTGCCGTCCGCGTTGACCTTGACGTTCAGCAGGTAGATACCGCCGACCGCCGTGCCGGAACCCTCGCCGGAGAAAACGTTGTAGGCAATCTCGTAGGGGAAAACCAGCATATTGTCACCGTAGTAGCTGCCGTTGTAGATGTCGCTGTCCTTGTCCACCAGCAGCGAGGCTGTGCCGGTCCAGCGGGGACCGCTGGCGCTGGACTCGCTGGAAACCGGAGAGCTGCCGTCGGCGGCCCAGATGCTGGTATAGGTCATGCCGTAGTCGACGCTGCTGTTCAGCTCGTTCTCGACCAGGGGCTTCAGCTGGGCCAGCAGGTCGGGGGTCACTTCGTCGGCGGAGTTGAGGTAGTGGGGAACGTTTTCCAGGGAAACTTCAAGGCTGTCGCGGGAGAGAATGTAGTTATTGGTGAAGTCGCTGCTGAACTTGGGCGTGGCCGTGATGGTGACGACATCGCCCTGGGCATAACCGCCCTCGGGGCTTTCGGTCGCGACGGAGTAGGTCAGCGCCGAACGAGGGTCATCGGCGGGCAGGTCGCTGGAGACCGTGACACCCAGGTGCGGGGCACAGCCGCGGATGAGGATGTTGAGCTTGCCGCTCACGGTTTCACCTTCAACGGCGATGTTCAGCAGACTGTCCTCGAACGGGTCGATCGTCTCAGGCTCCTTCAGGCCGGAGACGGTCAGGGTCTTGCTGGTCTCGCTCAAGGTGATTTCGTGGTTCTTCAGGAAGGCGTCGTCGGCGCTTACGGTCAGGGTCACGGTGTCGCCGTTGGACAGCCCGGTCTGCGGGGTGACGGTGTAGTTGACGTGGCCCATCAGGCTCAGTTCGGTCTGGGCTTCGTCCCAAATGTCCTGGTCCTTGCCTTTGCCAAACAGCTCTTTGCCCAAGCCGTTGTAGTCGAGCGTTACGGTGGCTGTGGCGTTGCCGCTGGCACCGTCGAAGGTGACGTCGGCGTATTGCAGCAGGTCCACGGATTTGGTGCAGCCGGTCAGCAGAGCCATGACCGCCGCCAGGAACAGCGCAGGGAGCAGATGTTTGAGTGTCTTTTTCATGATTATCCATCCTTTTCTTTGTGGTGGGGGAGTGGAGAAGTTTTGCTTGAACTGTACACAGTATAGCACGGGTGGGGTCACTGCGGGGGAAAGTAGGATGAATGGTCATCGAAAGCGTATGAATGGCAGAAATGGCAGAAAACCTTGGCGGATGATTGACAACCGGGCGGGGAGTTGGTATAATACTATAAGTATCCCTGTGTGGGTGCGGTAAAGTACACAGGCAGATGTACTCAAGTGGCCGTAAGAGGGAGCACTCGAAAGTTTGCATCCGGCAGGTCACCTTGTCCGTAGGAAATCCCATAACGGCGGGCTTTATCGGGTGTCGCGTACCCAACCTTTCATCGTTATCTTGCATCGAAATCTCGCATTTTTCCAAACGCTGTGCGAGGCGGTGCGATAAAAACTAAATAAGCAGACGTATCGAAGCGGTCGTAACGAGATTGACTCGAAATCAATTTGGCAGCAATGCCACGTGGGTTCGAATCCCACCGTCTGCGCCAAGTATCACTACTCAATTCTACATTGGGTAGTGATTTTTTGTTGTCGCTTTGTAAAAATCCCGTACTTTTCTTATAAACATCTCCCCTTTATTTTCAAGTAGTGATTTCCGGGTTCGGTACAAATCATACCATTAATTTCAGTAGATAGCTATTCATAAAACTGCACAAGAACCAGCTGTTTGGGTTGGGCACAAATTAGCACTGACCGCTGAACTTTCTATGCATTCTGTTTACTGTTTGACAAAATATATCTTATACGATATAATTTTATCAGACAGTTTTATTGATTTAGTATGATGAGGTCTTTCCGATGAACTATAATAGCATCAAAAACAAAATTTTTTCTGAAAATCCCGCAGTCAAAGCCGAGTACGATCAGCTTGGTCCTCAGTATGAAGCTATCCGCGCTGCAATCGCAAGTCGGAAGTCTGCCGGGTTAACTCAAAAACAGTTGGCCGAGAAAATGGGAACTGCGCAGGCAAACATTTCGCGTTTTGAAAACGGGAATGCAAATCCCTCGTTGGATTTTCTGCAAAAAATGGCTTCTTGCATGGGCAAGACACTTCATGTTTCATTTGAATAACTTAGAATAAAACAGTACATACAAAAGAAAGGAGTGCTTATAGATGGCTCATATAGAAATAGGGCACCGGCCAAACGGTCGGCGCCCTATTCCTAAGTATTCTTGTCCTGCTTCAGCTTCTCCTTAATAATTGCCAAACTTTTTTGTCTTGAAGTGTCTACTGAAAATCCAGCGACGACTTCTTGCATTGTTTCAGAACTCCATTTGTCTGATCCAGCACTATCATCCCTCATTTCATAGAATTAGAGTATCAAATCAAGTTCACTCTTTATTTCGTCCGGAGCAAGAGAATTAACACAAGCTATTGCACAAGCTGAAAAGGGCGCTTCGGGTGATATAGCATCCCTTAGCTGGCGAATACAGCTGGACTTGCTAATATCTCCGGAGACATACTCTGCAAGTAATTGTTCGATGCTCGCCCAAATTTTCCCTCTTTCGTTGCTTATGTAAGCATCAGTCAGATTGTAAATAGATGCCGAAACTCTAACTCTTTCTTTGCCCAGTTCATCGTCCGTTGCAGGAACTACGCGATTACCCAGAAAAGACAACAACTTAACATCTTCTGCCACGCATGGATCTAACAGCATTGGATGCTCATTATTTTCATCTTTTTCCGATTGATATACGCCATCATCTGCCAGAGGAAAATAATTTCCTTTACCGCCGCCACCAGTCTTTCGATTAGCATAGATACAGCACGCCCTATAATTCGACGGATCATTTGCTAGCCAATAATACCCCTTATCTTGAATTAAATGATTATATTTAAAATTCTCAAAAGGCTTTACCTCTGCCTTGGGTCGAAAGTGGTCAATATGTACATCTTGCCCGACAAGGGGTACTTCTGTATACCAGCATTTATTGTGAAAGAAATCTCTGAAATCCTTTTTGAGCACACTGTTTTTCCAGAGTGTATCCCCTTGTCCCCACCTGCTTCTGAATACCAGAAGATCTTCTATCTTTATATATCTCATACTTGCCTTTTGTATAACGCCTCAATAATTTCTTTAATTTTTTCTCTGCGCTCTAACACCTGGTCGTAGGTAAGATACTCTTTACTATACAGATCGCACTTCTTATATACGGTCAAAAAATCATCATATAGAAAATCAATTGAATTATACGATAGCGGCAGCAATCCCAAATCCTTCGTTATTTCACGAAGTTCTGCTTTTTCTCCGGCCGTAGCATTCCCGCCAATAAGTTTTAGATATAATTCTTGTCTGCGCAAGAATTTCTTATGCGATTTTTGGTCGTAAGAAGTCTGCAACCCATAATATTCACTTTGTAGCAACCCGTCGATTCCCATTCCCTCAGTGTCCTCGACGGGAGTGATAACTCTTGTGACAAAAAATCCTGTGGATGATTCAAGTTCTTTGTTTTGGGTAAATATCCTAATAAACTCCTTAGGAACGCCATTGATCACCAATGGATCGTGTGTTGCAATGATTGCCTGAGCGTTTATGGCGTCTTTCAAGGATTGATCCATTGTGCTTTTGATGTCATACTTCCAGCGTGGGTTCATATACGCATCTGGTTCGTCCATTAAAACGAGACAATCTTCCGTCTTGCAAATACCAAGCATACCAAGGATTTTGATAAGTTGGCGCTGCCCTTCGCTCATTGATTTGCATTTCACTATGGAATTCCCTTGAGTGACAGTCACCTCAAATCTCGCATCAAACAGAGAGTATAGTTTCTCAAAAAATTCTAAGATTGCAATAGAATCTAACCCTAACTTTTCAAGACCTTTAATTTCGAAATAGGACTTTCCTACAGCAGAATATAGTAATCCTCTTCGCAGCAAATCCGTAAACCGATGGTCAATGAAATCCGTCAAATAGTACAGGCCTATGGGCACATCTCCTTCGAACTGTTCTCTGCCAAAAATGCCCTCAACTTTATTAATATTAATGGCCATATCCACACATTGGACTTCATCAAAATGGCACGCATCAACAAGATAATTCTGTTCATAAGACTCCTGACCACAGAGAATAGAAGCTAAATATATTGGAGTCATTCCCTCATCACAATAGTTGTACTTCCTTTTGGGAAAGTTCGGCAAGAAGCGCTCAGATTCATCGTTCATTGCTTTAAGAAAGCGCACAAGTGTATTTCTGCATTGCCTTACATATCTTTTGTTAATTTGTTCTATTTGAGGCAAGAGCTTATTGTTGGCCCCAGAATAAAACGCAATGATGCGTTGAGGGAACAAAGAATGAAATCGGATAAAAGAGCGCACCCTTTTATAGCTTCCCTCACAGAAAACATCATCTACCGTGATATGATAATTATGATTGCTTTGGACAATGCATACCGCCTTTTGCGCATAGTTGTACTCCATAGAATAGCTGTAGTCAATCTGTTTTTCTATTGCGGGAGAATCAAAAGACATCAGAATGTTCAGAATACACTCAATCATCGTTGATTTTCCAGCGCCATTTTCTCCAATCAGAATTGTTGAGCTACCACCTGATACGGTGTCAAATACTATATCAAAGTCAACCAAACAAAGATAATCATCGATCTGAAGCCGTTTGATTTGCATAATATTACCTCACTAGTGAGTATTCTCCAGAATCACTTTTCGACACAATCTGTTTTTTCTCCAGATTGCGTAATGCGTCCATAAGCTCAAATTTTTCCTTACTAATGGACATTACTGTCTGTGTAGAAACAGATTGGGGCGCAGCTTTTAATAGGAGTTTGACAATTGCTTCTTCATTAGCACCTGACAACAACGGCTTAATTTCTGCGGGAATTGCAATTCGCTTCGCTTTTGCCTTTGGCCTGATCACATCTCCATCCTCTTGTTCGATTACTTGCCTCAGCAATTCTACCGCGCTCTCCTCGTTTGGGTCATTCGTATCCAGTTCACCGCGAAAAGAACGGGCGAGAATGGATTTTTTCATCAGTTCGATCTGGTCAAGGACTATTTCGGCGGCTTCTTTGGTCTGCTGCTCTTTATCAAAAAGTTCATCAAGGATTCGAGCGATTTCTTCTTGCTCTCTATCATTCGTCGGAAGATGCACAGTTAACGCAGATAACTCTTTTTGGTTAATCTTTGGCAAAACAGAACGAGAACCAGCAGTCGATGCCTGAAGTAAAAACTCATCTGATAGCATATAATACCAAAGGCACCTTGCGTTTTGGTACGCTTCAATAGGATACATATCTGCACTGCATAACCCATCGAAATCAACAACAACCGCTTTTGACAAATAAGGTCGAATTTTTGAATAGAGTATTTGTCCTGAGTAAAAACGGTGTTTACCGCTGGTCACACCATCTTCGGCAATCGTATGATATTCAAGCAGCACACCAGTTTTTTTCTCAATATTATCTGGAGCGATATGCGGAAAACTCTGATACTCTGCAGGGTCAACTAAGTTGCTTCTAATAGCTGCAACGCTGTCAAATCGAGTAGTTTTCCAATTATCTATTGAGACACCGTGTTCTTCCCGCCATTTCGCAGTCAGTTCACCGGTGAAGGCTTTATGGAGAATAGCGGCTTTGTGGGTTTCAAAGCTATCCACCACAGCCTGTGCCTTTTCCTTGGCCTCATCCAGCTTGGCAAACAGGCTTTCAATGCGGTCAACAATGCGCTGCTGCTCAGCAAGAGGCGGGAGAGGAAACTGGTGGAATTTTATAATTTCTTGGGATATATTGGGTTGAGCTCCGCCCTTACCTTTTTTTATAAAATCATCTTTTTGAGATTGAGCATAATAAAAAAGATATTTATAGTCCGTTGACGGCTTAACAATAGCACACGCACACGCTTGGTTAGTAGCTGCAGGAATTCCCAGAATGCCAACTTTTCCGATTGTTGCTCCGTACATTGCAATCACAACTGTATCTGTGGGATAGATTTTTGCACTTGAATGTGAAATAGCTTCTTGGGTTATATGTTCTTCTGTTTCGAATATATAATCATCATTTAACTCTCCTGTCTTTACCCAAGAGATGTCACCATTATAATATTCTGATACTTTTCGAGAAGGTGTTCCACCAGACCCCCATTGTGCTATTTCTTGCATCCTTGTCCAACACCAATTCTCCGGCAACTTATAGGGCCACTCCCAATCCGGCACTAAAGCTGCCTGCAAACGCTCTTCGGGCGTGAGGGCGGCTTCTTTTTTTGCTCTTGCCATCACTTTCCCTCCGTCAGAGCGCGAAGCTCACGCACAACACTTTTCAGCAGATCGACCGCTTCCTCTAAATTTGCAATCGCTTCCTCGCCGCTTTCTACAGGGTCAGGAAGATCGTCATAATCCACAATGGAGTCGTCGCGGATCAAGCCAAGGTCAAGACTATCATCCGGGTTCTTGGCAATCTCCTCACGAGTGAATTTGCTCCAGCGCTCGCCTGTGCGCTTGGACGGGTCTTCGTATCCTGCCACGAATTCATCAAAGTCGCTCTTGCGCAGCTGCCGGGTCTTGCCAAAGCTGTCCATATTGGTGCGCATATCGTAGAACGCAACCTCGGTGGTGTTATCCTGCTCGGTTGTCCCGCGGGTAAAGAACAGCACATTGGTCTTGACGCCCTGTGCATAGAAAATGCCGGTAGGCAAGCGCAGAATGGTATGCAGGTTGCAGAAATTCATCAGTTCCCGGCGCACGCTGGCACCGTCACCGGCAGCAAACAACACATTATCCGGCAGTACCACGGCGCAACGGGCCTTGCCGTCCGCCTTCAGGCTGCGATAGATCACCTGCAAAAAGTTCAGCTGCTTGTTGGAGGTCTGGAAAGAGATGTCATCCCGTGTGGCACGCTCACCGCCCTTTTTCGTGCCAAAGGGCGGATTGGTCAGAATAACATCAAAATCTTTCAATCCCTTGGCGCTTTGTGCAAGAGAATCCCCCAATGTGATATTGGCATTCATATTGTGCAGATAGGCATTCATCAATGCCAAGCGATGGGTTTCGTGCACCAGCTCCACGCCGTTGAACGCTTTGTTCTGCTGGAAATCTGCCTGACGGTCAGAGAGTGCATACATATCGTTATGCGCATTGACATAGCGGTTGGCTGCAATCATAAAGCCAAAAGTACCACAGGCCGGGTCAAAGCACTTGTCGCCCAGCTGGGGTTTGATGAGCTCCGTCATCACATCGATCAGCACACGAGGGGTGAAGTACTGACCGGCACCAGACTTCTTCTCGTTGGCGTTCTTCTCTAAGAGTCCTTCATACAGGTCGCCCAGACCTTCCTCTTTGGCCTCATACCAGTCCAGCTTATCAATCTCCGTGATGATTTTTTCGAGGTTTTTCGGCTCCTCGATGCTGGAGGATGCGTTGGCGTAAATCTGCGCCACGCGGCCAACGGATTCTTCGCCCAGCTTGCTGAGCAGCGTATAGTAGTGCTTTTTCAGGTCAATGCCGGAACGGCTGGTCAGAGAGCCCCAACGATATGCTTCGGGAATATCCTTATCTGCACCGGTCTCATCGGCCATTTTCAAAAACAGAATGTAGGTCAGCTCTGTCACATACTGGTGATAAGTAATACCGTCATCCCGCAGCACATTGCAGAGGTTCCAAAGCTTCTGTACAATATCTTGCGTGCTCATTTAAGCTGCTCCTTCGTAAATATAAGTGTTGATCTCACGGATGATCTCCGCAAGCTGCCCGCCAAACTTCTTGTTAAAGCGTGCAAAACCACCATCCATCTTGAACGCCGGTGCCTCAAAGGTCTCGGTATTGAGGATGCTCTCGTGAAGCATATATACCTTGATCTTTTCCAGCAGATCCAGCTGCATTTTGTTAAAGTGATGCGCCGAAATCAGTTTAGAAAAGGCCATTTTCACGCGGTCATCGTGGTTCACCAGCGGCGTTTTAAGTACAGCCCGACGAACAAAGGCGATAATGTCTGCCACAATCCGTTCATTGCTCACCGCACTGGCCGCTTCATTCAAGCTGCTCTCGGTGAAATTCTCCTTATCAAGTTCCAGCTTTAACTCCCGAAGCTGCGCCCGGGTCATATCGCTGGGGCGGGTGCAGGCTATGCGGATCGCTTCGATACGGTCTTTATTCTCATTAACATAGGCCACAAAAGAGTCCAGATAGTCCTGCGGTTTTTCCGTGTCACCATAGCCGCGAGTCGTTTCCAAAAGAGTATCTTCCTTTTCGGAATAGTAATGTCCGCGCTTTTTGCCCTTCAGGTTATCAAACCAAAGTAGGAAATCCTTATTCTCCCGGCAGCGTCGCACAAAAGCTTCCTCTGTACAGCTTTTCAATTCCTTCGCATATTCCCGAATTGTTTTTCCGCCTAAACGCTCGGATACATCATACTTTTGCTCATCGGTCAGATTGTTGCTCTTACGCTGCAATCTTGCTAAAATGCGATCTTTGACAGGCTGCTTGCTGGCCTCACCCGGACGGAACAAATCCTCCAACAATTCAGCCATTGATTTGCTGACGGAGACTGACTTCATATTGGAAGTGTCGTCCAAGTCCTCGTACACGCGAACTGCATCGAAGATATTGAAGTGCGTCTTTCCGATTTCCGGGCAAAGGCGAGTCGCGCGTCCCAGCATCTGCTCAAAGAGGATCCGGCTGTTGATCTTGCGCATAAACACCAAATTACAAATTGCCGGCACATCGATTCCGGTAGTCAGCAGGTCGACTGTTACGGCAATGTTGGGGTACTGGTTGTTCTTGAACTGCTTGATCACCTGCAAAATTTTCTTTTTGTTGCCGCCGGCAGTTTTGCCCGTGATTTTCATAATGGCATCATTGGAAATGCCATAGGGCTTGTAAATTTCTCGGAGCGTATCCACAATACGGTCAGCGTGTGCATCATTCACCGCAAAAATCAGCGTCTTTTCTCCACTTTCCGGATTCAGGTAGGTCGAAACTTCTTCCAGCACCTTGCGGGTATGATCCGGCAGAACAATTTTGCGGTTGAACTCCGACACATCGAAATCCATTTCATCGTCCAAAACTGCACCGTTCAAAAGTTCATTGGTGTTGGGGTCATATTGCGCCAAGGTTTCACCCTTCTTGAACTGTGCGTCATTTTCAATGAAATCCGTATTAATCAGATATGGAGGGTCGTGATCCACCAGCCACCCATCGATAACCGCCTCACGGTAGCTGTAGGTATAGACCGGCTCCCCGAAAATCTCGGTCGTGTGCAGGGCGGGCGTAGCAGTCAAAGCAACTTTCACCGCATCGAAATACTCGATAACCTGCTTGTACTTGCTCATATAATCATCTTGATTATCGTAGAGGATTTCTTCTTCCGTCATTTCACGGTCAAGAATATAGCCTCGGTGGGCTTCGTCAACAATAATCAAATCAAATGCACCGGGCATCAAATCCGGTTCTTCTGCCAGAATCGTGCGTTTCAAAAGCCCCTGCACCGTTGAAATGCTGACCTTGGTTTCCAGATTGATGATGTTGTCATCGATCGCTTTGATCTCATATATTTTGTCCAGCGTCAGCAGTTCCTTCAGCTTGACATCTTTGAAGGTGTCCATTGCCTGCTCACCGAGGGACACTCGATCCACAAGGAAAAGAATACGACGGAAACGCTTGGATTCCAGCATCTTGTAGATAAGTCCCAGAACAGTACGGGTTTTGCCTGTTCCTGTTGCCATTGCAAGCAGCGCTGTCCTCTTGCCGTCAACGATCGCCTCTGTTGCCTTATCAATGGCCTTAATCTGGTAGTCGCGCAGATTCAACCCATTAGGATCTGTCATAAACGAATTATCTGCTGCAGCCAGCGCCTGATTGGCCGCCGCTGTATTCTGACCAAGTTTTTCCATCAGGTCACTTGGGCTAAACCAGTTCCGAATAGGATACGGTTGATTTTCCTGTTCCCGGACATCCAAAAACCAAATACCAGACTTCGTCCGCAGCTGCTCTAAATATGCCCTGCCATTTGAAGCAAAGAGGAAGGGGACCTGATAACCATTCCAGTTTCCAACCGTATGTGGAATATCCTCCGGCTTAATATGTGCAGCATAGTCCTTTACCTGCACATCGATGGTAGATGCCACATCTTCCGACATCTTTTTTGCATCCATCAATGCTACGAGCTTCTCGCCAACGAAGAATGCATAATCCGCATACCCGTTTTTGTAAAAGGCCGAATTGGTAGGCCATTCGCTGATGGCAATATTTCTCCCCTTTACAGGACGCGTTCCTTTGCTGTAGCGCAGGTTCTGCGTATCAGCTTCCCAACCAGAAAGGCGAAGCTGCTCGTCAATCAAGCATCTAGTCTGCGCCTCATTCCAGCTCATCATAGCGGAGACAGATTCCGACCGCTTTGCGCGCTCCTTCTGCGTTTTGCCCGAAGCGGCGGTCTTGACCACGGCCAGTTGCTTCGTCAATTCCTCGATTTTCCTTTCCTGCTCAGCAATAACGGATTCCAAATCTTCGTGCGTGGTCTCGCTCGGCATAACGAACTCAGGCGCAATATATCCCCAGTCTCCATATGTCTCCATAAACCAAACAGCAAGATTGTATGTCAAGGATAGCAATGTCTTTGCTTCGTCCACGGAGTCCGTTCCTGTATGTACTGCCGTGTTTCTTGTCTTGCGAAGAACATATAGCGTGTTGTCAATTTCGTGCGGCAATAAACCGGCTCGCTTCAAAATACGAATTCGATTCGCGTGGGTGTTGTCAACAGCCGGCTCCGCAATGTGCTCAAAGACAAGGATCTCCTGCACTAAGCGCTCGGCAAACATTCCGAGTTTATAGATACAGGCATTGGGATCAGAATAGACATAGGTTTCTGCGGTTGCGCCGATCTGTGCCAATGCAGGCCAGTATCGATTCAGAAAATCAAAATTTGATTTCATAAGCAGTCTCCCTCGATTTTTGTTAATTCATTTAGCATTTGATATAAGCACATCTTCAAAGTATCAATTTGATACTTTGAAATTCTCTCTCCTCACCCGACTGCCACTTCGACCTTTTTACCGCTGAAGGCCACGCCGTATTTATAAATCGTCCTGACCCCGGCGGTCGTCAGCTCGGTTTCGTATTTCTTATCGTTGATCTGCTGCAAGGCCGTCTCGGACAGCTTTTTCAGCTTCTCGTCGCTGCAATTTTTCTCCGCTTTCAGTTCGATCAGGATACCCGGAAGACCCTTTTTCGTGGGCTTCAGCTGAATGTCATAGCGCCCGTCGCCCGATTCCCGGTTGGAGGTCACGAAAGCGCCGCCCAGCAGGGCGCACAGTCCCAGCATAAAGCCGTGGTAGAAATTCTCGCCGGCGGTGTCGAAGGAGCTGACCGACTGGGTCAGCAGCGTTTGGATCTGCGCTTTCAGCCGTGCGTTATCGCCGGAGAAGATGGCCTCCTGAACGGAAATCGCCGTGGACGGCGGGATCAGATTCTCCAGCCGCTGCAAGATCTCCTTGTTATACACCAGAGA